>NZ_JAVIJF010000040.1:0-25830 GCF_033977145.1 Mesorhizobium montanum
CGAGCGCGCTGGATGGATCCGCAGGCAGCCCGGCGTCGCGCGCAGCATTGAACTGCTCCTCGACCCCGACAGCCTGCCCAGGCTACAACCCATCGAAACCGTCAAATCCCCTGTGCACAGGTACTAGATCGTCTCCAAAGTATGCCGGGCAATCATCGCCTCCTCGTCGGTGGCGATGACGCGTACTTCGACACGGCTGGCCGTCGTGCAGATTTTCTCGGCATTGCGCGCGTTTGCGTCGCGGTCGAGTTCGACGCCCAGCCATGCAAGCCTTCGACAGACGAGTTCGCGCACGCGCGGTGCATGCTCGCCGATGCCCGCCGTGAAGATCAATCCGTCCAGGCCGCCAAGCGAACTGACGAGCGCGCCGGCTTCACGTGCGATTCTGTAGCAGAAGAGTTCGACCGCTTCGGCGGCATGGATGTCGGTGCTCGCGAGCAGAGCGCGCATGTCGCTGGCGATGCCGCCGGAAACGCCTCGCAGCCCGCTGCGGCGATAGAGCAGATCCTCGAGCTCGGCCACTGCCATGCCGCGTTGCTGCAACAAATGGAGAATCACGCCCGGATCGAGATTGCCGGGCCGCGTGCCCATCATCAGCCCGTCGAGCGCGCTGAACCCCATCGTTGTGTCGATGCTTTCGTTCTTGTGCAAAGCGCAAAGACTGGCGCCATTGCCCAGATGCGCGACGATGACGCGTCCTCTGGTCAGATCAGGAGCGGTCTCGGACAACCGGCGCGAAATATACTCATATGACAACCCGTGAAAGCCATAGCGTCTGACGCCCGCCGCCTCGTATTCGCGCGGCAACCCGAGCCGTCTGGCGACGACCGGCATCGTGTGATGAAAGGCTGTGTCGAAACAGACGACCTGGGGAAGATCGGGTCGCAGTTTTGCAATGGCCCGGATAGGCGCGATGTTCTGTGGCTCGTGCAACGGGGCCAGCGGCGTCAGGCTGTCGAGCACGGTCAGGAGATCGGGCGTGACGCGCTCGGGTCCGACATGGTCGGGGCCGCCATGCACGACGCGGTGCCCGACCGCGACAACGCGATAATTGTCCGCGTGATCTTCAATCCAGCCGATCACCTTGGCGAAAAGGGACTGAAAGTCGCCCGCACTTTCTGGCCAGCTCTGGTCGACGAGTGCGCTGCCGGTTGCATCCTTGGCGGTCAGCCTTGGTGCGGTATCGATTTCCTCGATCTCGCCGCGCAAGGCGAGGAGCGGGCTAGCACCCTCGATCGCGAAGAGTGCGAATTTGAGACTTGATGAACCGGCATTGAGTGTGAGGATCGCGTCCGTCATCGCCTCGACCTCCTGATCCGCTGGCCTATCTTGACCGTGAAATGCCGACTTGACCGACATCAAGGCGATCGGGTTCGCGACCTGTCACTCAGAATCCGACCCAAGCCTGCTTACTCTCAGCGGTCATGATCATCTGCCTATTGTCCTTCCAGGGAGAACGCAAATGACGACTGGAAACAAGACCCTCGTTGCGCGCGAGAGTGCGCCGCTCTCGGCGAAGGAAATGGAACTGATGCACGCGTGGTGGCGCGCGGCGAACTACCTCTCGGTCGGCCAGGTCTACCTTCTCGACAATCCATTGCTGCGCGAGCCGCTCAGCCCGGAGCACGTCAAGCCGCGCCTCCTCGGTCATTGGGGCACCACGCCCGGCCTCAATTTCATCTACGTCCATCTGAACAGGGTCATCAAGAAGCGCGGCGAGAGCGTTCTTTTCATTGCGGGGCCTGGTCATGGGGCGCCCGGCGTCGTCGCCAACACATGGCTGGAAGGTACCTACAGCGAACTCTATCCCGAGGTCTCGCAGGACGAGGCCGGCATGTGTCGTCTGTTCCGGCAGTTTTCGTTCCCGGGCGGCATCCCGAGCCATGCGGCGCCCGACACACCAGGGTCGATCCATGAAGGCGGCGAACTTGGTTATTCCCTGTCGCATGCCTTCGGCGCCGTCTTCGACAATCCCGACGTCATCGCGGCATGCGTCGTCGGTGACGGCGAGGCCGAGACCGGACCGCTGGCGACATCCTGGCACGGAAACAAGTTCCTCAACCCGGCAAGCGATGGCGCGGTGCTGCCGATCCTGCATCTCAACGGCTACAAGATCGCCAATCCGACGGTGCTCGCGCGCATCAGCCCGGCCGAACTGGAGGCACTCTTCAAAGGCTACGGCTATCGGCCGATCTTGGTCGAAGGCGACGAGCCTTCGGACATGCACCAGAAAATGGCCGCCGCGCTCGACGATGCCTTTGCGGCGATCAGCGAGATCCAGCGGCGGGCACGCGAAGGCGGCGAGGTGACACGGCCGATCTGGCCGATGGTCGTGCTGAGGTCGCCGAAGGGCTGGACAGGCCCCAAAACCGTCGATGGCAAGAAGGCCGAAGGGTTTTGGCGATCGCACCAGGTGCCGTTCACGATGGAAAAACCCGAACATCTCGGGCTGCTGAATGACTGGCTTCGCAGCTACCGGGCCGATGAACTGTTCGACGCCCAGGGCCATCTACGAGCCGAGATAGCGGCGCTGGCGCCAAGCGGTGAGCGCCGTATGAGCGCCAATCCGCACGCCAACGGCGGCACCCTGATGCGTCCGTTGCGGCTGCCGGATTTCAGGGACTATGCCGTGCCGGTCGCGCGCCCGGGTGGCTCGGATGCCGAGACGACAAGGGTTGCCGGCGCGTTCCTGCGCGATGTCATGCAGGCAAATGCGCAGTGGCGGAATTTCAGGGTGTTTGGTCCCGACGAAACCGCTTCCAACCGGCTGCAGGATCTATTCGATGCAACGGATAGGACCTGGGACGCCGAGACCTTCAGTTATGACGATCATCTCTCACCAGAGGGAAGGGTGATGGAAATCTTGAGCGAACACACCTGCCAGGGTTGGCTGGAGGGGTATCTGCTCACCGGACGGCACGGCTTCTTTTCTTGCTACGAGGCCTTCATCCACATCGTGGATTCGATGTTCAACCAGCACGCCAAGTGGCTGAAGGCGTCCAGGGAGATTGCCTGGCGACGTCCGATCGCATCCCTTAACTACCTTCTCACCTCCCATGTCTGGCGTCAGGACCACAATGGCTTCAGCCACCAGGATCCCGGCTTTGTCGATCATGTGGTGAACAAGAAAGCCGATATCGTTCGTGTCTACTTCCCGCCCGACGCCAACACGCTGCTTTACGTGACGGATCATTGCCTGCGAAGCTGGAACAGGGTGAATGTGATCGTCGCCGGCAAGCAGCGGCAGCCGCAATGGCTCGACATGGATCAGGCGGTCAAGCACTGCACCGCCGGCATCGGCGTCTGGGAATGGGCCAGCAACGATCGCGGCGGGGATCCCGATGCGGTGATGGCCTGTTGCGGCGACGTCCCGACGCTTGAGATGCTGGCGGCCGTGGACCTCCTGCGTTCGCATCTTCCGAAGCTCAAGATCCGCGTCGTCAACGTCGTCGACCTGATGACGCTGCAGCCCAAAAGCGAGCATCCACATGGCCTTTCGGATACGGACTTCGATGAGCTTTTCACGAAAGACCGGCCGGTCATCTTTGCCTATCACGGCTACCCCTGGCTGATCCATCGTCTCGCCTACAAGCGCACCAATCATGAAAACATGCACGTGCGAGGCTACAAGGAGGAGGGGACGACAACGACGCCGTTCGACATGGCGGTGCGCAACGACATCGATCGCTTCCACCTGGCGATGGACGTCATCGATCGCGTGCCGTCCCTGGGTTCGACCGCCGCCTATGTGAAACAGGCTTTGCGCGACAGGCTGATCGAGCACAAGCAATACATAGTCGAGCACGGCGCCGACATGCCTGGCGTCGGCGACTGGCGCTGGCCAGATGCGCCGCGCACCATGTGAGCCGATGATCGCAGACACGGCATGACCATGGCACTTGGCTTCAGCTGAAGGTTGATGGCTGGTCACCCACCTGACTTCGGCACCAGCAATGGAATAATGCGGTCGCTCTTGGCAACTGCCGGGCGCCCGGCCGCGCCATAGGGAATACCCAGCGCGTCCCAGGTCTCGACCAGCGCATCCTGCAGCTCGGCGATCAGCGCGTCCGAATGGAACGGCGTCGGCGTGATGCGCAGCCGCTCGGTGCCGCGCGGCACCGTCGGATAGTTGATCGGCTGGATGTAAATGCCGTGCACGCCGAGCATGAGCCTTGCCCGCCCGTCGAGCGACGTGCGTCCGCCGTCGCCGCAGGCATTCCCCGGCGCGCAACACGACGGCAATTCATTAAGCCCCCGCCTGAACCGCGCAGATAGTCGACCGCGTCAGGAAGCGCTTTTCTCTTCCGTTGTCGAGCGAGAACATTCCGCCGCGACCAGGCACCACGTCGATAATGAGATCGGTGTGTTTCCACACTTCAAATTGCGAGACGCTGATATAGACCGGGGTCTCGCCGATCTTTCCCAGCATCACGTCATGGTCGCCGACGATGAAATCGCTTTGCGAGTAGCACATCGGCGATGATCCATCGCAGCACCCACCCGACTGATGGAAAAGCACCGGGCCGTGGTCGGCGATGATTTCCACCAGGAAGGTTCTGGCTCCAGGTGTGGCCGAGACTTTCCCGAGCGAGATCTTTTCAAGCATCCTGCTCTCCTCCCGAGTTCCCGAGCCAATAAGGGCGCGGCCATAACGGCCGCACCCTTGGCTTTCCATCCGACGACGCTCAAAAGAAACCGAGCTTCTTCGGGCTATAGCTGACCAGCATGTTCTTGGTCTGCTGGTAATGGTCGAGCATCATCTTGTGGTTCTCGCGGCCGATGCCCGATTGCTTGTAGCCGCCAAATGCCGCATGCGCGGGATAGGCATGGTAGCAGTTGGTCCATACGCGACCGGCGTGTATGGCGCGGCCGAACCGGTAGCAGCGGTTCGCATCACGGCTCCAGATACCAGCGCCTAGGCCGTAGAGTGTGTCGTTGGCAATCGCCAACGCATCGTCGTCGTCCTTGAAGGTGGTGACCGACACCACTGGCCCAAAAATCTCCTCCTGGAAGACGCGCATCTTGTTGGTGCCCTTGAACACGGTCGGCTTGACGTAGTAGCCGCCAGCAAGATCGCCCGGCAGATGGTTCTGCTCGCCGCCGATCAGCACTTCGGCGCCCTCCTTCTTGCCGATGTCGAAGTAGGACAGGATCTTCTCCAACTGCTCGCTCGACGCCTGCGCGCCGATCATGGTGACCGGATCGAGCGGATCGCCCTGGACGATCGCCTCGACGCGCTTCAGCGCCTTTTCCATGAACTTATCGTAGATCTTCTCATGCACCAGGGCTCGGCTGGGGCAGGTGCAGACCTCGCCCTGGTTGAGCGCGAACATGACGAAGCCCTCGATAGCCTTGTCGAAGAAATCGTCGTCTTCAGCGGTGACATCCTGGAAGAAGATGTTGGGCGACTTGCCGCCGAGTTCCAGCGTCACCGGGATGAGGTTCTGGCTGGCATATTGCGAGATCAGCCGGCCGGTCGTGGTTTCGCCGGTGAAGGCGATCTTGGCGATGCGGTTCGACGAAGCGAGTGGCTTGCCGGCTTCCAGGCCGAAGCCGTTGACGATGTTGAGCACGCCGTCCGGCAGAAGGTCACCGATCAGGTCCGCCCACAGCATGATGGTGGCAGGCGTCTGTTCGGCCGGCTTCAGCACCACGCAGTTGCCGGCGGCAAGTGCCGGCGCCAGCTTCCATACGGCCATCAGGAGCGGAAAATTCCACGGGATGATCTGGCCAACCACGCCAAGCGGCTCATGGAAATGATAGGCGACGGTGTCGTCGTCGATCTGCGAAAGGCTGCCTTCCTGGCCACGCAGCGCACCGGCGAAATAGCGGAAATGGTCAATGGCAAGCGGCAAGTCGGCCGCCGTCGTTTCACGGATCGGCTTGCCATTATCCCAGGTTTCGGCGCGCGCCAGCAGATCGAGGTTTTCCTCCATGCGGTCGGCGATGCGATTGAGGATAAGCGATCGCTCGGCCACGCTGGTGCGCGCCCAGGCGTCTTTGGCCGCGTGCGCCGCGTCGAGGGCGGCCTCGATGTCCTGAGCGTCCGAGCGCGCCACCTCACACAGCAGTTGACCGTTCACCGGCGAGAAGTTCTCGAAGTACCGTCCGGAGCGCGGCTCGGTCCATCTACCGCCGATGAAATTGCCGTAGCGCCTGTCGAAGGGCGCCTTGACCGAACGCGAGAATTCAATCTTGTTCACATCTTCCTCCCAAAGCTGACGCCGCGGAATGCGACGCGTGGGACGAGATATGCTTGGGCAAGCGTTGATTGTCAGGCCGTCTAAACCAAGTCGTTCGGGTGAGTGTCTCAGAACTGACACAACTGGGCCGGCAAACTTAGTGGACGCGCCGCAACTCGAAGCGTTTCAATTTGCGATTCAGCGTAGCGCGGCTGATTCCGAGCGCCTCGGCGGCTGCCGAAACGTTGCCCGAGGTTCGGGCCAAGGCTCTCTGAAGTGCGGCGCGTTCGGCCCGACCGAGGCTTCCTGAAACACCCTCGGCATCGCTAAACAGGTCCATCGCAGGCAGGCTTCTTGTCAGCGATTCCTGGGAAAATCCCAATGCGATCCGTGCCGACCGTGTCGCTCCGACCACGAGATCGTCGCAGTCTACCGCGATAAGCCCGCCGGGCCCGCTGGTTGTTTCTGGAAGCAAGAGCACACGAGAACTTTGGAATGACCGGCGAAAATTCTCCGCTTCGATCCGCCTTGCGGCGTCCGCGACTGCGACCGAGATGAGGTTGGTGAACGCTTCGGTGAGATCGGCGCGGCAAGACGACACGTCGAGCGCCGCCGTGAGGTTGCCCTCATGATCGAAGATCGGTGCCGTCGTGCAACTCAGCAGCGTATTGCGTGCAAAAAAATGCTGATCGCGATGGATGGTCAGCGCTCGCCGCTCGGCAAGACAGGTTCCGATGCCGTTCGTGCCTTCGCTCGCCTCACTCCAGACGGAGCCCGTCCACAGTCCCCAATCTTCGAAGGTCCGGTCGTCGGAGGTGGCACCACGGCGATCCACCGGCACTCCGTCGCGGTCGGCCAGAAGCACGCAGCAGCCAACGCCGCCAACCGCGAGGTAGAGCCTGTCGAGGCTGGCCTGTGCCGCCATCTGCAGCGGCTCTATCCTCTGCCTGGCTCTTCTGAGCTCGGCGTCCGTCAGGCGCTTGGGCGACTTGCGCTCGGCGGGATCAAGCCGGTGCAGGTTCGAGGAACGTTGCCACGAAGCGAACAACGCCGATTTTGCCGCGGCGTCGGAATTGACCGCAGCCTGGACGCGATCTTCATGATGGCCGGCCGAGTGCCCGTTCACGCAATCCTCCCGTTTTCGAAACTTTCCCTTATCCGCTCGGTTGGCTTCTCGCGATATGCCCTGTCACGGGTGTTTCCAAGTTGCTCGCCAACCTGTCAATTCGCCTAAGGAACTAGTTTTGTACTCTTCAGCAGCTTGGCGATCGTCCACCGCGTTCCATCGGGCGCGCAATCGCCCGCCAAGGCTGCAGGATTAGAGTTCATTGGCCGTCGGTGAATTGATGTGGCGCAAATCGCCCGCTGGATCGCTCAACTTGCAGCAAAAAGGGCGTCGGAAGGGCTTGTCAAAACCGGGCGGTGTGATTGTGGCGTCAGGGCGTTTGGCAATCCGGCCCGCAAGAATGCCCCAGGCAATTGTCCTTGCATTTGGCATTGAGCCGATTCAGGTCAGCGCTTGAAGTGCAGGCTGACTAAGCTAACAAGATATAGCTCCAATTAAGAGCGGGACCATACGGAACGATACGGGAAGACTTCTGATTTTGGCCCACGAAAAAGTCAATGAAATCAATCTTACTAGCACATCCTCGGGGCCCACCAAAACCAGCGTCCCGCAACCGAGAAGGCGCTCACGGCATCATTCAGCAAGCCTATGTCCAAGGCAGCTCGACACGCTCGGTCGACGACTGGTCAAGGCGATGGGCATGAGCGGCGTCCGAGTCGAGAGCGGGTCGCGGTTGCGCCGATGGTTCATTGTGCCTGAAAATCTGCGGGCCAGGGATCTGCATCTTTCAAAAATCGACGACGGGCGTGTCCGGCATTTGCTGCTCGAACAAGGTCCAGAAGACGGAGTTCCGGCACTCGAAAAACCACCGCTCGAAATTCGCAAGCGCGGCATGGATGCTGGCGGATCGGTTCCCGTTCGAAACCCGGAACATTGCTAGCGCAACCGGCGCAAAATGCGAAATCACCTCCGAGCGCGCCTCGCTGTCGGCATTCCAGCCGAGGCTCGTGCGCAAGGCGGCGAAGGCGTGCGCCACGGCGATATCCTCACTTTCCGCCGGGGCCACGGCATCGGCGATCGCCTGCATGAGGTTGAACCGCCTGAAGGCGAACGCGCGGTCCTGCTCCAGCGCTGCAATCCGCCTTGCCGCTTCGTGACGGAAACTCGTCTCGGCAGACTTGGCGGCCTCCGCCGAAGTCCTCAGTTCAAGCAGAAAGGATGCTGGCATCGCGTCACTTCCTCGGAAAAGTCTAAGACGATGGCGGAAGAGAGTGGGAGTCGAACCCACCAAGGACCGGCTCGCGGCCCCTCCCGGATTTGAAGTCCGGACGCCCCACCGGGGACGATGCTCCTCCAGAATCTTCTGCCGGTGCCCCATTGTCGTCCTGGCGGTGAAACAGGTCCAGCCGATGCTTGTTGATGCGCCGCAGGTCGCCACGCCGCAGGGTGACGCTGTGCCGGTCGAGAAATTCGAGGATGTGAACGGCGACCTTGCGCCCGCCGCCCGCATTGTCGCGAAACTGTGCGACGCTGAACTGCCCGCCATGCTCGGCCGCCAGGCTGCAGACGATCTCGATTATCTCAGCCAGCGCCGGGCGAAGGAAGAAGTGATCATGCGCAACCTCGTGCACCGTGCCGATGCGACCGGTAAGCTTCAGAAGTCTGCGGATTTCCGCTTCCGGCCTGCCGAGCTCGTCCGCGATGTCGCGCACTCTTGGAGGGTGGAACCTCACCGAGCCGGCCATCAAGGGCTCGATCTCCCGCCATAGAGCCTCCTCCCTGGCCGCGAGACGAACCTCGTGGCCCGGAAGCCGTATCCAGGCACCGTCAAGCTCGATCTGATGGGCGCGGGCGAGGCTTCGCATGGCAGCAGCGAAGGCCGATGCAGGAAGACAGGGATCGAGGTGAAGGCGCAGTTTCTCCGTTCCGATGCCTGGCAAATCCGGGTTTCCGGCATGGAAGGCCTCCAGGAAAGCGTTCAGGTCGCGCTTGAAACGAGCCCAATGCATCGACGAAACCACAAACTGCGTCTGGCCGACAGCAAAGGTGACAAGGCCGAGACGATCGATCAGGCTTGCGACCTCGCCCGCGCCGAGCGCCCGGTCACGGGCGAAGGCGCCGAGGTCGAGATGGCGGGGCGGCGTGTCGAGAAGCGCCGCGACGGCCTTCTCGGGCGCCGGGACGGCGTATGCCTGGAGCCTGTCCAGCCGTTCCGGCGAGCGGCGTTTGCGGCCCGGTGCCCTGAGGTCGATGAAGCGCCCGCCGCCGATGGTTCGCTGCGCGGAGGTGTCGCGCACCACATAAGCGTCGCCGGCAGCGGCGGCGATCGGGCTCTCCATGACAATTTGAACCTTGGCCGTGCCGCCGGGCGCTATAGGCTCGTCACCGAGAAGGACGATCCTCGCCCCAACCTCGGCCGCGGCGTGATGGAGCCGCACCGGGAACCATTGCCCGATCGGCTTTGGCTCGCCGGGCAGTACACGCAGCTCGGCGTCGATCCTGTCCGTCGGCGCGTGAAGCGCGGGATCGAGGATCACATTTCCGCGCCGGATCGCTTCCTTGCCGACGCCGTCGCCGGCAAGATTGAGAGCGCAACGGTTTCCGGCGTGGCCGCGCTCGGCCGCCCGGTTCTGGGCATGGATCGAGCGAATGCGCGCAGCAAGTCCCGACGGGCTCACCACGACGCCGTCGCCGACACCGGCGGAACCTGAAAGGACAGTGCCGGTGACGACCGTACCGATGCCGCGTAGGCTAAAGCAGCGGTCGACCGCAAGCCGAAAGCGGCCTGAGGCTGAGCGCCCGGCAAAGCGCGATGCCTCTTCGAACAACAGGCGTCGAAGGTCGTCGATGCCTTCTCCCGTGACGGCGGAGATGGGGATAACCTCAGCCTCTTCCAGGATGGTGCCCGCGAGGGCGGAGTGGATGTCGGCGGCGACAGCCGCGCGTCGTGCGGGATCGGCCAGATCGCATTTCGAAAGCACGACCAGCCCACGACTGACGCCAAGGAGATCGACGATCGCCAGATGTTCACGCGTCTGCGGCATGACGCCGTCGTCTGCCGCCACCACCAGCAGCACGAAATCGATGCCGCTGGCTCCGGCGACCATGGTATGCACGAAGCGTTCATGGCCGGGAACGTCGATGAAACCGACGACGTCCCCGCTCAGCGTCGGAAGATAGGCGAAGCCAAGATCGATCGTCATGCCTCGCACCTTCTCTTCTTGCAGCCGATCCGTGTCGACGCCGGTCAGCGCTTGCACCAGCGCCGTCTTGCCGTGGTCGACATGTCCCGCCGTTCCGACGATCATGGCGCAGGCTCCTTGAGCGGCAAGATGGCGCGGCGCTCGGCCTCGGCGATTTCGTCCGCGGTGAGCGCAGCTCGTGCCGCGTCCATGTACCGGCCCGCGAGCACACTGCCGCCCGCTTGAGCGCGCAGGAGCCAGGCATAGGCTTCGACGGCGTCGGCGGGAACGCCGGCTCCGAGATGGCAGGCAGCGCCGAGCATGGCCTGGCCATCCGCGTCGCCGCGCAACGCGGCCTTGCGCCACCAACGGGTCGCCGCGGCAGGATCGCGTGGCACGCCGAAGGCTTCGTGGTGGAGCATGCCGACACGGGTCATCGCCGATGCGATCCCCTGCGCGGCGGCAGCCAGTGCCCAACGCCGTGCTTCGGCAGGGTCAGGCTCGATCACCTCACTTTCGAGAAGCATCCAGCTCAGCATGTCCTGCGCCGGTCCGTCGCCCTGCTCCGCCGCCGCCCGATAGAGCTCGGCTGCGCGGCTGTAGTTCTGCTCGACGCCTTCGCCGCGGAAACAGAGCGAGGCGAGGTTCCGCTGCCCGACCGGATCGCCGGCTTGCGCGGCGAGGACCAGCCAGCGGAAGGCGAGATTGCCGTCACGCTCGACGCCGAGCCCCTCGGCGAAGCAGGCACCGATATTGTTTTGGGCGCGCGCCGATCCAGACCGCGCCAGAGGCTCCCAGATGCCGAGCGCCGTGGTGTAGTCACCCCGTTTGGCAGCGTCGATGGCCGCGGCCAACTGGTTCGCTGCCGATGTCCGGGCGGGCTTATACGCGAGACGATCAAACCACCGCACCGCCGCCTCCTGGAGAGAAGCTCGCGAGATTGGCCACCATGCCGGCTTCGTCTTCAAGGCAACGCAGATCAAGCACGAGCGCCTGCTTTTCGATGCGTCCGATCACCGGAACGGGCAGCGCCCGCAATGCTGCCGCGAGCGTTTCCAGAGCCTGACCGCTTCCCGATTGGGGGCTGATGGCAAGCCCGCCGCTCGGAAGGGTGTCGAGCGGCAATGCGCCCGATCCGACCTGGCTGCGGCACTCAACCACGTCCACTGCAAATTCATCGCCGAGAATATTGGAGAAGAGGGGAGCGAGGCGCCTGGCCTGCGCGGCGATATCGACAGCGGAGCGCGCGAGCAGCCTCAGCGTCGGCAAGCGCTCCGCCAAGCGATCTGGATTGCGATAGAGCTTCAGCGTCGCCTCCAGCGCAGCCAGCCGGAGCTTGTCGAGGCGAAGGGCTCTCTTCATCGGGTTTCGGTTGACCTCGTCAAGAAGATCCTTTCGGCCGACGATGAGACCTGCCTGCGGTCCCCCGAGCAGCTTGTCGCCCGAGAAGGTGACGAGATCGGCGCCATCCGCAATCGCCTCGCCAACGGTTGGCTCGTGTGTCAGTCCGTATTGGGCGAGATCGATGAGCGTGCCGGAGCCGAGATCGTGGATGAGAGGCACACCGCGCTCCCTGGCGATGGCCGCAAGCTCGCGCGCCGAGACCTCGGCCGTGAACCCATCGATCCGGTAGTTGGACGTGTGCACCTTGAAAACGACCCCGGTCGACGGACCGATGGCCGAAAGATAGTCCCTGGGATGCGTGCGGTTTGTGGTGCCTATCTCAACGAGCTTTGCGCCCGCGCGGGTCATGATGTCCGGCATGCGGAAAGAGCCGCCGATCTCGATCAGCTCGCCGCGCGACACGACGGCCTCGCGCCCAAGCGACAGCGTGTTGAGGACGAGAAGCACCGCGGCCGCGTTGTTGTTGACGACGGTTGCGTCCTCGGCTCCGGTGAGCCCGCATATGAGGGTCCGCAGATGATCGTCACGTTCGCCGCGTCTGCCCGTCCTGATGTCGAATTCGAGCGCCACCGCTTCGCCCATGGCAGCGCGCATCGCCTCTGAAGCTTCGCCTGCTATGAGCGCACGGCCGAGATTGGTGTGCAGCACAGTGCCGGTCAGGTTGAAAACCGGGCGCAGCGATGGGCGCTCGGCGGCCTTCAGGCGGACGAGCGCGTCGGCGGCGAGGTCACTCGGCGCAGGCACTTCAGCCCCGGCACGGCAAGCCGCCCGTGCTTCTTCGAGCGCATCCCGGATGGCGCGCGTCGTGGACTGCTGCCCGAAGCGCTCTACCGCCGCGGCCGCGCGAGACGTCCTCAGCACGCGATCGACTGACGGGAGATCGCGCAAGCGGCTTGTGGGCAAACCGGTCATCGCGCACCTCAATAGCCTATGAGGAACGGATTGAAGGATCCGCGGCGATAGCCGCCTTCGCGGACGAGGATGTCGAGCCCAAGCGTCGCCACGTCGTCGGCAACCGGGTCGAGACCGGGATCCTTGTGCTGATGAAGGATCTTGACATAGCAGCCGCAGGAATCGCAGGTCTCGGCCTTCACCGTGCCCGGTCCGCCTTCGATCTCCTGATAGCCGATGCCCTTGGTCGAGCCGCACAGCGTGCACTTGATACGCACGTAGTTCCACTGAGTGCCGCACAACGAGCATGCGCAGAACCGTGCGCCATGAGCGCCCTGCCAGCCGACGATCATCGAGGATGTCGGGGGGCTGCCGCAGGCAGGGCATGCGCCGTCGCCTACCGGCACCAGTGCGCGGGGATCGAGGCGGGCGGCGAGACGGGCAAAGTGAACTTGCAGCGCGGCAGCAACATAGACGTGCTCGGCGAGCGCCTCCATCGGAATCGCATCGGCGAGCACATTGCGTGCCATGGTTTCGCGGTCCGCCGGAGTGGCCTGCTTCAAACGGTCCAGCGCATCGGCTGCTGCGACCGTCTTCTTGATCTCCGATGCCGCCACGACCAGGCGGTCGAGTGTCTCGGCGGCCGTATCGGGTGCCAGGTTGTTGCGGTCGAACGCCGGCATTCCGAAGCTGCGCGCACGCTCACGCGTTGCGGCATCGGGCATCTTCGACTCGGCCATGCCTTCCTGAATGCGGCGCTGCACATCGGCGAGGGCGGCAAGGAAGCGAAGATAGGGACCAAGGTCATGCCCTGCTGCCAGCGCGTTCCAGCGCTCAGCGCGGCGAGAAAACAGAAGCGCAGGCTCAGGAAGGCGGGCAAAGGGCGGAGCGGAGACTTCGCCGATGGCGGTGGGGTCGGAACCGGCCGGAATGATCTGTCTTGGCATTCGAACCTCACGAACCACACGGGCCACGTGGTTGCCTGACCGGCGCACACAATCATGCGCAAACACAAAACTAGGGCGGAAAAGTCATCCCGCCAGCGCTCGCTCTATTCGGCGGGCTTCGATCCCGAGGGTCCCGTTCCCTTGCTCGATTTGGTGACGAGCTCCCGCAGCCATTTGCGGTGATGCCGCCAGGCCCAGCCGCCGGTCACCCGTCCACGCGTCATGGCGGAAATGGTGCCGCGGACCCAGATGGCCGAGTAGAAATGGACGATCCAGACGCCGATGATCACGACTGCGGCGATGGAGTGGACAAGTATGGCCACGCGCTTCTGATCGATTGTCGTATACTGGGAGAAATATTGATCCCAAGCCACCAATCCGCTGGAGATGAGGATCAAAATCAGCACCGACATTGACCAGAAGACGAGCTTCTGGCCGGCATTGTACTTGCCGACCTCAGGGACATTGTCCTCCTGATTGGCCAACACGTCACGGAAACGCGCGAGCCACGTTCCGTCCTCGCGTCTCCACAAATTGGCCTTCCAGAACCGGAGAAAAAGCCCAAGGAAGCTGAAGAAGAGCACGACGCCGATCCATGGATGGATGAAGCGCGTGAACTGGCCCCCGCCGAAAAGGCGGGACAGGAAGAACAGGCTCGGGTGAAACATCGCAAGACCGGACAGCGCGAGCAGGATCAGGCTGGCCGCCGTTATCCAATGGTTGATCCTCGCCGCGACCGTGTAGCGGTCCACGATAACCGGCTTGCCGGGATGTATCTGTTCGTTCGGCTTCATGTCATCGGCGGCCATGGCTATCGCCTTCCGTCAATTCTTCGGCGTGCTCTTCATCCGCTGCGGTTACCCTGTTCGGTCCCATGATCAAATGGTGGAGCAAGCCGACGCCTGCAGCCACGCCCATGATCGTGAGGCCTGCATATTTGGTCACACCTTTCCATGCCTCTACCAACGGACTGATCCTCGGATCCTTCGGCAGGCCCGAGTAGATTTCCGGCTGGTCGGCATGATGGAGCACGTACATCACATGTGTCCCGCCGACGCCCGGCGGATCGTAGAGGCCGGCATTGACGAAGCCGCGCGACTTCAAGTCCTCGACGCGCTTGGCGGCCCAGCCCTTCATCTCGTCCTTGGTGCCGAAGACGATCGCCTGAGTTGGGCAGGCCTTGGCACAGGCCGGGCCTTGGCCGACCGCGACGCGGTCTGAGCACAGCGTGCATTTGTAGGCCGTGTGGTCGACCTTGGAGATGCGCGGAATATTGAACGGGCAGCCCTTGATGCAGTAGCCGCAGCCGATGCAGTTCTCGTGGACGAAATCGACGATGCCGTTCGAATACTGCACGATCGCGCCGGGCGCCGGACAGGCCTTGAGGCAGCCAGGATCGGCGCAGTGCATGCAGCCGTCCTTGCGGATCAGCCATTCGAGCTCGTTGGTTTCCGGATTGTCCCATTCGCTGTAGCGCATCAGCGTGAACATGTCCGGCGTCAGGTCGGGAGGGTTCTCGAAGGCGCCGGCGAAAACGCCGACTTCGGGATGCGTGTCGTTCCACTCGATGCAGGCCGTCTGGCACGCCTTGCAGCCGATGCATTTCGAGACATCGATCAGCTTGGCGACTTCCGTCAGCTTCTGCTCGGGGGCAGGCACGGTCGACGCCGACCGGCGGACGAGGTCTTTCTCGGAGAGACGTGTTGCCGTCCCCGTCGTCGAAGGGTTGGGGAGAGGAGGAAACATCGCTTGCTCCTCCTATGCCACCGGGCCCGGTGCGGGCTCGATATTGACCAGGAATGCCTTGTACTCGGGCGTCTCGATATTGGCATCGCCGACAAAGGGAGTGAGCATGTTCGGGCCAAAGCCTTTCTTCGCCGCTCCGGTGAACCCCCAGTGCAGCGGAATGCCGACGATGTGAATGGTCTTGCCGTCGCAGGTCAGCGGCCTGATCCGCTTGGTCACCATGGCTTTCGCCACGACCGACCCGCGCTTCGACCAGACGCGCACCCAGCCGCCCTTGGTGATACCCTTCTCGGCCGCAAGCTGCTCCGAAATCTCCACGAAGAACTCCGGCTGGATCACAGCGTTGACGATGACGTGCTTGGTCCAGAAATGGAAATGCTCGGTCAAGCGGTAGGAGGTCGCCGCATAGGGGAACTCCTTGGAACCCGCTTCGGCAAACTGGGCCATGTCGCCCTCGAATACACGGGCAGCCGGATTGCCGCGGACTTTGGGCGCGACCGGATTGACGATCGGTGACTCGAACGGCTCGTAATGCGCCGGGAACGGTCCGTCGCGCATCATGCCTCGGGTGAAGAGGCGCGAGACGCCTTCCGGGTTCATGATGAACGGGCCGACCTGGTCGGGCTTCGCGGTCGGCGTAATATCGGGCACGTCGTAACCCGACCATTTTTGGCCGTCCCATTCGACCACCTTGCGGCTCGGATCCCAGGGTTTTCCGGTGAGGTCCGCGGAGGCCCTGTTGTAGAGGATGCGGCGGTTGGCGGGCCATGAGAACGCCCATTTCGAATAGAAGCCGGCGTCATCCGGATCGGACGTATCGCGCCTGGCCATGTTGTTGCCGTTCTCGTTGAAGCAGCCGGAATAGATCCAGCAGCCGCAGGCCGTCGAGCCGTCGTCGCGCAATGCTGCAAAGCTCGGCAGTAGCTTGCCGGCTTCGGCCAGCACCTTCGTCGGGTCGGCGGTGTCGGTTACCCTGGCGAGCGCCCTGCCGTTGATCTCCTGCGCAAGTTCCTCGGCCTTTGGGTCGCCAGGATCGGCGTAAGGCCAGTTGAGCTTGACGATCGGATCGGGGAAGGCACCGCCTTCCTTGGTGCAGAGATCCTTCAGGCGAAGGTAGAGCTGCGCCATGATCCAGGTATCGCGCTTGGCTTCGCCGGGAGGTGTGCCGCCGGCCCAATGCCATTGCAGCCAGCGCCCTGAATTGACCAGCGACCCGTCGTCCTCGGCGAAGCAGGTCGAGGGCAGCTGGTAGACTTCCGTCTGAATCTTCGTCGGATCGACATCGTTGTACGGCCCGTGGTTCTCCCAGAACCGCCCCGTCTCCGTATCCAGCGGATCCATTATGACAAGGAATTTGAGTTTCGAGAGGGACTCGATCACCTTCTTCTTGTTCGGAGCGGCCTGCAGCGGGTTGAAGCCCTGGCAGAAATAGCCGTTCATCTTGCCCTGGTGCATCAGCTCGAAAGTACGCAGCAGGTCGTAGCCCGGCACGTCGAGCTTCGGCAGGTACTCATACGCGAAATCGTTCTCCGGCGTTGCCGCATCGCCCCACATCGACTTCTGGAAGCTCACGAAGAACTTCTTGTAGTTCTGCCAATAGCTCATCTGGTTCGGCCGCAGCGGCTTGAAACCGCGCGTCGACATGTAGGCTGCGAGGTCCGGCTCCTTCTGCGTCGGCACCGTGAGATAGCCGGGCAGCAGGTTCGACATCAGCCCGAGGTCGGTGAGGCCCTGGATGTTCGAATGGCCGCGCAGCGCGTTCATGCCGCCGCCGCGAATGCCGATATTGCCGAGAACAAGCTGCAGCATCGCCATGGCGCGAATATTCTGCGAGCCCTTCGAGTGCTGCGTCCAGCCGAGCGCGTACATCGAGGTCATCGCCTTGTCCGGTGAGGAGGTTTCGGCAACCATCTCGGCTACCTTCAGGAATCTCTCCTTCGGCGTGCCGCAGATGCGTTCGACCATCTCCGGCGTATAGACCGCGACATGGTTCTTGAGCAGGTTCCAGACGCAGCGGGGATTAGCCATTGTTGCGTCGACAACGGCAAAGCCGTCCGGCCCGATATCGTAATCCCAGGTGGACTTGTCGTAGTCCCGCTTCGCCTCGTCATAGCCTGAGAACAGGCCGTCCTTGTATGTGAAGCCGTCCTTGACGACATAGGTCGCGTTGGTGAAGGCCTTCACATAGTCCCATTGCACCTTGTTGTTTTGGATGCAGTGATTGATGAGCCCGAGCAGGAAGGCGATGTCCGTTCCCTGGCGGATCGGCGCATAGAGGTCGGACACCGAAGCCGAGCGCGTGAAGCGCGGATCAATGACGATGAGCTTGGCGCCGCGATTGGCCTTCGCTTCCGTGACCCACTTGAAGCCGCACGGGTGCGCTTCCGCCGCATTGCCGCCCATGATCACGACGAGATCCGTATTCCTGATGTCGGTCCAGGAATTGGTCATTGCGCCACGGCCGAATGTTGGGGCGAGACTCGCCACCGTTGGGCCGTGTCAGACACGTGCTTGGTTGTCGAACGCCAGTATGCCTGTGCTGCGGACTACCTTGTAGGTCGCGAACGCGGTTTCATTGGTCGAGGCCGAGGCGGCGAGGAAGCCTGTGGTGAGCCACCTGTTGACCGTCACGCCGTCATTGTTCTTCGCGACGAAGTTCTTGTCGCGATCGTCCTTCATCAGACGGGCGATGCGGTCGAGCGCGTCTTTCCAGGCTATCGGCTCGAACTTGTCGGATCCGGGCTTGCGCACCATCGGATGCTGCAGCCGGGTCGGAGACTTCACGAAGCCAAGCAGAGCCGATCCCTTGGGGCACAAAGTGCCGCGATTGGTCGGATGGTCGGTATCGCCCTCGATGTGGGTGATCTCGGCCTGCTCGCCCTTCCTGAGGTTCCCCTTCGAATACATGATGACGCCGCAGGCCACCGAGCAATAAGGGCAGGTGTTGCGCGTCTCGGCCGTGTTCACCAGCTTGAAGGGTCGTATCGCCGCCGCATGCGCGGCCTCGATGTCGGCGAAGCCGAAGGCTCCTAATGCCGTGCCGGCGACACCCGCGCCTGCGGTGAGCAGGAACGCGCGCCGCGAGAGTTCAACGTTCATCTGGATTTCCTCCCGAATTCCATGCCCATAGGCATCCAGAAGCAAGGGGAATACGGACGCCATTTTTGAGCCGAACTGGTCGAAGGTCATTTAGGGCGCAGATCGAAATCGGCAAATGTTTTGCGCAGGAAAATGCGATTGACGCTTTTCGGAATGTGGCACTACAGTGTGGTGTGGTGTTGGAAACGGCTCCCGCGTTGCGGGGCGATATCACCGAAGTACCTCCGCGCCTGACCAGCCTTGCTCACGGCGGCGGTTGTGGCTGCAAGCTGGCGCCCTCGGTCCTGCAGCAACTTCTTGCGGAGCAGATTGAATCCAATCCCTTTCGGCAGCTTCTTGTCGGTACCGAAACCGGAGATGATGCCGCGGTCTGGCAGATCGACGACACGATCTGTGTGCTCGCGACCACCGATTTCTTCATGCCGATGGTGGACGATCCGTACGACTTCGGCCGTATCGCCGCGACCAACGCGCTCTCCGACATCTACGCGATGGGCGGACAGCCGATCATGGCCCTGGCCATTCTGGGAGTGCCTCTCGAGAAGTTGCCGACGTACATGGTGCGAGAAATCCTAAAGGGCGGCCGCGACATTTGCGCCACAGCAGGAATACCGGTCGCCGGCGGTCATTCGATCGACACGCCGGAACCGATCTACGGGCTTGCCGTGATCGGCACCTGTCGGCCGGCGGACATCCGGCGCAATTCGACGGCCAGGTCGGGAGATGCGTTGATCCTGACGAAAGGGCTCGGCGTCGGAATCTATTCCGCGGCCATCAAAAGGCAGGCGTTGCCGCGCTGCGGCTATGAAGAGATGATTGCTTCGACGACCATTCTCAATCGGATCGGAGTCGAACTCGCCGCGGAAGCAAGCGTGCATGCGATCACGGATGTGACCGGCTTCGGCTTGATCGGACACGCCCTTGAGATGGCGCGCGGTTCAGGGTGCGTACTCGTGATCCGAGACCACGATGTTCCCGTCTTTGCACAGGCCGCCTCGCTTGCGGAACAAGGCTTCGTCACTGGCGCATCGCGACGTAATTGGGCGAGTTACGGCGATGCGGTGCGGCTGCCCAAAGGCATGCCGGAGTGGCGGCGCCATCTTCTTACCGATCCACAGACTTCAGGCGGGCTGCTGATCGCCTGCGAACCCGGCAGTGCCGACGCCCTGGTCGAGAGGGCCATCGCAAGCGGCTACCCGTCGGCTAGAGCGATCGGATGTGTCGAGCGCGGCCGACCTGCCGTAGTGATCGAGGAATGAGCCAACTCGTCGAGCTTCTTGTCTCCGGCTTGACCCTTCAGCGCGGTAGATGGCGAGGCACGGACGAACGGCTCGACATGGCCAAGTTGACCCGCGCCGACGATGAGAATGGAAGCTTTTCTCGTTGCACGACTATCGCCTTTCTCAAATTGCGGGTACGCCAATCGCCTTCAGCCTCAGGTCCGCGATGGCGCACAGGACGATGAGCGGTTTCGACAGCTGCGTTCGCCATGGCAATTTTCCAGCGTGAAACAGATCGTGATATCCGGCGAACGCATGCGACCGCCGCAGGTTGCGGACTAAATTGGTGACCTGTCCGCGGTGGCGGTCACCATTCTGTGATTCCGGCACGGCTCCGGAACCTTCGTGGCGAAAGTACCGTTAGGTGTCGTCAACTCAGAGGTTGCCTTCAGCAGAATCGGCGAGGGGATGCCGCAGATCTTCTCGAAAAACGCCAACGGCGTTGCGCGCTTTGTCATCTGGGGAAGTTGTGCAGTTCTGCTGATCGCCGCCGCGATCGGGATCATCCTTCCCCGTTCGGACCTGGTAATGGGAGTAGGTGAGCCATTGGCGCAGCCGGTGCCGTTCAGTCACAAGCACCATGTCGGCCAGCTCGGCATCGATTGCCGCTACTGCCATAACGGTGTCGAAACCTCGTCTTCGGCGGGTCTGCCGGCCACCGAAGTCTGCATGACCTGCCATTCGCAACTCTTCACCAACGCCGACATGCTGGCGCCGGTGCGTGCGAGCCTGGCAAATGGGAAGCCCATCGAATGGCAACGTGTCAACAGCGTCCCCGACTTCGTCTTCTTCAATCACGCGATCCACATCAATAAGGGCGTCGCCTGCGAGACCTGCCACGGCGAGGTTGACGAGATGCCGCTGACAAGGCGGGCGCATACGCTGAGCATGGAATGGTGCCTCGGCTGCCATCGCAACCCGCAGTCCAATTTGCGTCCGCCGCAGGACGTATTTCTGATGCACTGGCAGCCACCCGAGGACATCGCTGACATCAGGCGAAAGCTGATCGGCATGCTCGACATCCATCCCGAGACAATGACCGATTGCTATGTCTGCCATCGCTGACAACAGGCCTGGTTCGGCCATCGACATCGCGGCTTTGCGCAAGCGGCTGGCGAAAGGCGGCGAGACATGGCGCAGCCTGGATGAGGTCGCGGGCACGGCGGAATTCCGCCGCTTTGTCGAAGCCGAGTTCCCGGCGATTGCCGAGCGCCTGCCGGTAAAGCCGAACCGGCGGACGCTGCTGAAGCTGATGGGCGCCTCGCTGTCGCTTGCCGGGCTGGCCGCCTGCAGCAGGGCGGAAAGCATCGTGCCCTATGTAAGCCAGCCGGAAATTCTCGTTCCCGGCAAGCCTGTTTATTACGCGACCACGCTGTCGAGCGACGGCTTCGGTGTCGGCGCTATCGTCGAAAGCCATGAAGGGCGGCCGACCAAGGTCGAGGGCAATCCGGACCACCCGGCATCGCGCGGCGCGACCGATGCGGTGATGCAGGCAGCGGTGCTGACGCTGTTCGATCCCGACCGCTCGCGCACACCGCTCAAGGATGGCGAACCAGCATCGTATGGCGATTTCCTCAAAGACATGGCGGCGCTCGTCTCGCGATGGACGGCATCGCAAGGACAGGGCGGAGCCCTGCTTCTCGATGCCTCGACGTCGCCGACCCTTGCGGCGCAGATCGATACGCTGCGGGCGCGCTATCCGAGACTGAAAATCTATCGCCATGATCCGCTGACGACGCCCGCTGCGGGAGAGGCGTCGCGTGCCCTGTACGGATCGGCGCTGACGCCAATCCACCACTTGGACCGTGCCGAGGTGATTTTCAGCCTCGATGCCGATTTCCTCGGCGAAGGGCCGGGACGACTCGCCTATGCGCGCGACTTCGCGGCGAGGCGGCGGGTGCGCAATCCATCCGACCGAATGAGCCGGCTTTATGCCGTGGAGTCGACGCCGACGATCACCGGCGCGGCAGCCGACCACCGGCTTGCGATCAGGCCCAGCGCGATCGAAACCGTGGCTGGTGGATTGAATGCGGCGTTGGGCGGCCAAGCCGGAGCTTCCGATTCGCCAATCGACCAAGTGTGGATGGCGGCATTGCTCGAAGACCTGAAGACGGCGGGCCGAAACGCGCTGGTGATCGCGGGGCCACAGCAGAGCGCCTTCGTTCACGCTGCCACGCTTGCCGCCAATGCGAAGCTTGGCGCACTTGGCAACACGGTGGAGCTGATCGAACCTCCGGACGCATTGCAAGTCGACGGCGACCTCGGAGCGCTGTGTGAGACAATCGGCGATGGCGTTATCGACACGGTCGTAGCGCTCAGCGCAAACCCGCTGTACACGGCCCCGGCGGGCCTTGACGCGCACAAGGCGTTCTCGAGCCTGAAGCTGCTTGTCCATCATGGGCTCTATCGCGACGAGACCGCTTTCCTGGCGCACTGGCATGTACCGGCGGCGCATGAGCTCGAGAGCTGGGGCGATATACGTGCCCACGATGGCACCACCTCGCTGGTGCAGCCGCTGATCAAGCCGCTTTACGACGGCAAGACCGTACACGAGCTGCTCGCCGTGCTCAGCAGTCGGTTCGAGGCCGATCCGCTGTCGCTCGTCAGGCAGCATTGGGCAGCGCTTGATGACGACGCCTGGAAGAAGGCATTGCGCGGCGGCATTGTGCCGAACACCGCCGCCAAGCCCGTATCCGTCAGCGTGCCGCCTGATCTGGGCGGCCTTAGGCCGGCGGCGAAAGCGGGCAACGGTATCGAGATACGCTTCGTCGCCGATCCGTGGCTGCGTGACGGTCGCCTTGCCAATGCATCGTGGCTGCAGGAACTGCCGCGGCCACTGACCAAGATCGTTTGGGGCAACGCCGCACTCATCTCGCCTGCTACTGCCGAACGACTGAAGATCGACAACGGCAAGATCATCAATGTCGCGGTCAATGGGGCGGAGGTCGATGCGCCTGCCTGGATCGTGCCCGGTCATCCCGGTGAGACGGTTACGCTTTCCTTCGGTTTCGGGCGGAAGGTCGGCTCCGTTGCCGCGCTGTCTGAAGGCTACGATGGCTTCCACTTGCGTCATGGTTCGGAATGGTTCGCGGCCGGCGCGGCCATAACGCCTCGCGAGAACAGCGTGCGCGTCATCACCACACAGCACCACCAAGCGATGGAGAGGCGTGCCATCGTGCGCCATGCTGCTCTCGATGCATTCCGGCAGAACCCGGATTTCGTTCGCAAGGATGCGCCGCCGTCACCAAAGGAATCACTCAATCCCGACTGGCGCTACGATCAGGAAGCCTGGGCGATGGCGATCGACCTCTCGGCCTGCATCGGCTGCACGGCCTGCGTCTCGGCCTGCCAAGCAGAAAACAACATCGCGCCGGTCGGACCGGAAGAATGCGAGCGTGGCCACGAAATGCATTGGCTGCGCGTCGACCGCTACTATGCCGGCCCTGTCGACGCGCCTGAGACCTTCTTCCAGCCGGTGCCGTGCATGCATTGCGAGAAGGCGCCCTGCGAAGTGGTCTGCCCGGTCAACGCCACGGTGCATACACATGATGGGCTGAATGCCCAAGTCTATAATCGTTGCATCGGCACGCGCTACTGTTCGCAGAACTGCCCCTATAAGGTTCGGCGGTTCAACTTCCTCGACCATCAATCCTTCGACAAGGACGAGGCAGGTCCGGAACAGGGCGTGCACAATCCAAATGTCAGCGTGCGCTCGCGCGGCGTCATGGAGAAATGCACCTACTGCGTCCAGCGAATCAGTGCCAAGCGCATTCAGGCGCAGATCGAAAACCGCGACATTGCCGACGGCGAAGTGGTCACCGCCTGCCAGCAGGCCTGCCCGACGCACGCCATCACCTTCGGCGACCTCAACAGGAAGGATGCCAACGTTGTCCGCGAAAAGAGCGCGCCGCAGAACTACGCGCTGCTCGAAGAGCTGAACACGCGGCCGCGCACGACGTATCTCGGCAGGATTTCCAATCCGAACGGCAAGCTTGCCCGGCCGGGCGAGGCGACCGATGGCTGAAGCGAGCGCGAATGGCCCCGCCGTACTGCGCGGCCGCCACGATTTTCCCGAGATCAGCGGACGCATCGGCTCGATCGTGCTCGACGGCCGGCTGCCGCGGCATTTCTGGACCGCCTTCTTCCTCTGCTTTCTGCTCGTGCTGCTGTTCCTCTATTCGATCACTTACCTGATCTCGGTCGGCGTCGGCGCCTACGGCATCGACATTCCCGTCGCCTGGGGCACGATGATCTCCAACTTCGTCTGGTGGATCGGCATCGGCCATGCCGGCACGCTGATCTCGGCCGTACTCCTGCTGCTGCGGCAGCCATGGCGCGCCTCGATCAATCGCTTTGCCGAGGCAATGACCCTGTTTGCCGTCGCCATGGCGGGGCTGTTCCCGATCCTGCATCTCGGCCGGCCCTGGTTCTTCTACTGGTTGCTGCCGTTGCCCAATGTGCATATGCACTGGCCGCAATGGCGCAGCCCACTGGTCTGGGATTTTGCCGCGATCGCCACTTACGCGACCGTTTCGCTGCTGTTCTGGTACATGGGACTCTTGCCGGACTTGGCGGTCTTGCGCGACCGCGCCAGGTCGAGACCGGCGCAGCTCTTCTACGGCATTTTGGCGCTCGGCTGGCGCGGCTCAGCCTACCATTGGGCGCGCTACCAGGTCGTCTATTTCCTGCTTGCGGCTTTGGCTACGCCGCTCGTCGTCTCCGTGCATTCGATCGTCTCGCTCGACTTCACTTTTGCGATCACGCCCGGCTACCATTCGACGATCTTCCCGCCCTATTTCGTCGCCGGCGCGCTGCTCTCCGGCTTCGCCATGGTGCTTACCATCGCCATCCCGCTGCGCTGGGCCTTTTCGGTCAAGGACCTGATCACCGTCAGGCACATGGAGAACGCCGCCAAGCTGATGATCGCCGCCGGCATGATCGTCGTGTATGGCTATGTCTCGGAAGCGTTCTTCGCTTGGTACTCCGGCGAGTCTTACGAACGCGCAATGATGGTGCAACGCGCCATTGGCCCTTACGCGCCGCTCTTCTGGACGATGCTCAGCCTGAATTGCGGCCTGCTGCAGTTGCTTTGGTTCAGACGCATCCGGCGCAACATGCCACTGCTGTTCGTGATCGCCATTGCCATCAACGTCGGCATGTGGATCGAGCGCTACGTCATCGTCGTCACCGCACCGAGCCGCGACTACCTGCCATCGGCCTGGGGCGAGCAGTCGCTGACCTGGCTCGATTTCGGTATCCTGTTCGGTTCGATCGGCACTTTCTTTGCGCTTGTCTTCCTGTTCATCCGCATCCTGCCGGCAATCACCATCTTCGAGGTGGAGGAACTGGCCGAAGAGGAGGGCAAGCTTCGATGAGCCTCTACGGCCTCATGGCGGTGTTTGCCGATCCGGAAGCGCTGATAGAGGCAGCGCGCGGCATGCGCGAGCGCGGCTACCGGCGCATGGACGCCTTCTCTCCGTTTCCGATGAAGGAGCTGGACGAGATACTGGAAATCCGGGCCACGCGCCTGCCTTGGGCCGTCCTTGCCGGCGGCATCGCCGGCGCCGCTCTCGTCTATGCGCTGATCTGGTATTCGGTGGAGATCGACTATCCTGTCAATGTCGGCGGAAGGCCGCTGCATTCCTGGCCGCCTTTCGTCGTCATCGCCTTTGAAGCCGGCATTCTGGGCGCCGCCTTGGCAGGCTTCCTGGGGGTGCTCGCGGCCAACGGGCTGCCCCGCTACTATCATCCGGTCTTCAACGCCAAGAGCTTCAGCTACGCGCGCGGCGGCAGGTTCTATCTTCTCATCGAAGCGGACGATCCCAAATATCGTAAAGGCGTGACCCGGGGTCAGCTGACGCGGCTCGGCGCCGAGACCGTCGAGGAGGTCGAGGCGTGAGCGGCCCTCGCCTCACATTCGTGCTCGGCGCGCTGATCGTTGCCGGCTGCCGGCAGGACATGGAGGATCAGCCGCGCTACGATCCGCTGGAGGCCAGCAACCAGTTCGCCGACGGCATGTCGGCCCGTACGCCG
>NZ_JAVIJF010000041.1:0-23049 GCF_033977145.1 Mesorhizobium montanum
AGAGGTGTCCCTGCCGGGACCGAGGCTGGTCCATTCCGTTAAGACCGTTGCACCACGAGTTTGCTCGGAGCGTGCGAGACATACATTGGAAGGCCCATCCCGCGAAGCACCATGATGCGGCGACCGATGTCGACCGCGTAGACGACCATGCTCCCGGCAAACGACATCCGGCACCAAAAGGACCCTTGCAACTCTCGCTATTAGACGACGGTCTTACAGATCAGCGGCGTCATCACCGCGAATATTTTCCAGGCGATTACTAGCCTAGCGGCCGATTCGATCGAGAGCCGCCTCGAGCACATCACCGATGAAGCGGTGGAAAGCTGGTCGCCGCCAGTCAGTGCCGAAACAGCATACGCATGAACCGAGAACTCGGCGGCCCGAAGCCGCTTCCTAGTCATTCTCGAACCTGTGCCGGATGAGCTCCTGTCGTCATGGATTGCGCGCCATGCGGCGTTCTATGGCGTCTCCCCTGCGCGGCGACAACTATGGTGGCCGGTTCATCGGCGACTATGATGGCCGGTGGGATCGCCCGTCGGGCCCGGTTGTAGGGAGGGGCGGAGCCCCGACCGGAGAGCGGGTCTGACGGGCGGGCGCGACAGAAAGCCCCTTGCGAGGATGCTCTGGTTTCACGCTCCGCTCAAGAGAGGTCGAAAAATATCCCCGCTAAGTGCCTGTAGTGCCCTGATCCTGCCACTGTCTCTAGGCAAGCCGGCAAGTAGAAATTTTCAGCTTGATTATTAGCAGGTGGGGGCTCGGAAATGAGCAGGGCGGCGCGCGCGGACGCGGCTTCAGTTTCGTCGGCGACGTTTGCTCCACTAGAGAACGCAACATTCCGTGCAGTCTGGCTTGCCGCGCAGGTGTCGAGCCTGGGCTGGTTGTTCCAGTCCGTCGCGGTCAGCTGGCTGATGGCAACCATCTCCCGCTCGGACGTGATGGTCGCTCTGGTGCAGGCCTCCACGACGTTGCCCGTCTTCCTGTTGTCGATCTTTGCCGGCGCCATTGCCGACAATTTCAGCCGCCGCCATGTCATGGCGGTCGGCTGGTGCGTGATAGCATTGTCGTCGATCATGCTGACCGCCCTGGTGGGGCTGGGACTCTACAATCCGTGGATGATCCTCGCATGCAGCTGTCTGGCCGGATGCGGGGCTGCTTTCACCGATCCTGCCTGGCACGCTTCGGTTGGCGACATTCTGCGAAAGCGCGAGGTGCCCGCCGCCGTCACGCTGATCTCGGTCGGCTACAATGCCATGCGAAGTGTCGGTCCCGCACTCGGCGGCGTCGTTGTCGCTTCCTCCGGACCGCTGACCGCCTTTGCGTTGGCGACGCTGACCTATTTCGCGATGCTGTGGGTCATTGGCCTGTGCAAATGGAGCGGCCGGTCTTCGCCTCTTCCGCGTGAGCCTTTGACCACGGCCATTCATGACGGCGCGCGATTCACGGTGCTCTCGGGTGGAGATCAAGGCGGCAATCGCGCGCGGAGCTCTGTTCGGACTGACAAGCATTTCCATCCTGGCGCTGCTGCCTCTCGTTGCGCGCGATCAACTGGGGGGAGGACCAATCGTCTACGGTGTCCTGATGGCCGGGTTTGGCGCGGGTGCGCTGTGCGCGGGCATTTCCAACAACGCGCTGAGACGGCAGCTCTCGCAGGAGCGACTGACCACGCTGGCATGCATTTCCTGCGCCGCCTGCTGTCTGGCTCTTGCTTTCACGCCGTCGATCGTTGTGGCGACGACTGCCTTGACCCTTGGCGGGGCAGGGTGGGTCGTCACCTGGACCGGGCTTGACGTCAGCGTGCAGCTATCGAGCCCAAGATGGGTAGTCGGGCGTACGCTCTCGATCTACTCTGCGCTTGCCTCAGGCGGTATTGCGGCCGGAAGCTGGCTGTGGGGCGTGGTGGCTGAAAACTATTCCCTCACTCTGGCGCTGGAGAGTTCCGCTGGCGCCCTGCTGCTGGTTGCCGCCACCGGGCTCCTATTGCCAATCCGTCAATGGAAGGAGTCTGATCAGGACTCGCTTGATTTCGAGACACCACAACTCGCCCTCGACATCAAATCGAGAAGCGGCCCGATCGTGGTCAAGATCGAGTACGCCATAGCGGAAGCGAATCTTGAGGAATTTCTCGATCAGATGCGGGAACGGCGTCGCGCGCAAAGCCGCGCCGGCGCCAGGCACTGGAACCTTCAGCGCGACCTGCAGGAGCCGTTGCAGTGGACGGAGACATTCCGCACGCCGACCTGGATGGACTATCTTCGCCTCAACCATCGCCTGACTGCGGTGGACAAGGAGCTGGACCAGCGCCTTCGCGAATTGCACGCCGGCGAGCTTCCGCCTCGTCAAAAGCTTGCCATCGAGCGTCCAACAGGGGCGCTCCGCAAACCGGATCAGCCGACGAGTTTCTTTTTCCGGCGGTGATCCATGCAAACGCAATGCTCACGCACCAGGCCCAACACGTATTGCGGAACTCCTCGGCGTGTCGCCGGTTGCTCGGTCGGCTGCGTCTCTTCGAAGCCAGAGCGCTCGCACCATCCTGATCATAGGCCCGCAAGAGCCGATGCACCTGACTTCGACTGAGGTTCAGAACCTCAGCTGCCTGAACGACGCTAAGCCGACGATCGCGGATCTTCTGGATGGCTTCAAGACGATTGAGCTCGTTTTGCGACAACGTGATCAAAGGCATGGCGGCTCCGCAATACGCTCGGTCCCACGCCGGCGTTGTGAAGTCGTCAGCCTTCCTTTCCAGCTTCGTGTTGGCGAGCCGTCAGAGCTGTGAAAGTCGGGGACTGTCGCATCTCTAAATTGCTCAAGTGTTGTTGCACCTCTATATAGCTCCTACAATCTAAAGTTGCGTAATCGGAATTATGGAACGTAGAGGCTCCGGTTTTGGCGGCTGTGTTGTTTTTCGGAATGTGCAGCGCCTCCGGAGCCACTGTGCTTCCTGAGCCTCGTAAGGATCCACAGACGCGAAAATTCACTTTCAATCGGTAAACACCAGATGCGCCATCCTCATCCATGGCGCCCACGCTAACCCATAGCGGACGGCACCCCCAACTTTTTCATGCTCCCCTTTTATGGCCTCCAACGAAGCCTGGTGATCTCGTCGCCGATCACGGCCGCTACCTGCCGGACCTGGGGGCCCATCACCTCGTTCATGGTTGCCCGTGCTGTAGCGTAGCTGAACGCCGAGTATGTGAGGCCCAGGACGACTTGCCGGTCGTGTGAGATGACCGGCGCGCCGATCGACAGGATGTCGTGAAGCCATTCTCCATACGACGCGCAAAACCCTTGAGCTTTAAACTCATCTATGGCGCGCTGCACGATCTCTTGGGTGGTTTGACCCCCGCGACGCGAGACACGCGCCAAGCGATCCACCAGAAACTGTCGCTCATGGTCCGGGAGTCCCACGAGGAACCCGCGTCCCATTGCGGACGGGAGCATCGGGACGTGCGACCCGACATCCATTCTCAACGTGAAAATCGCTTTGCTGTGGCAATGGATCAGGCAGATCATCGAGAGCCTATCTCGCACCCCAAGGGCGAAAGAGCCCCCGTGCTCGTCGACAACGCGCTGCATGATTGGGCGCGCCAGTTCCACGATTCCCGATGTCGCAGCTGCTGCATATCCCAGCGCCAGAACGGAAGACCGAAGGCGGTACTTTTCGTGATTGGGCAGGAACTCCAGCAATCCCATCGCCACAAGTGTGTGGGTCAACCGCGAGACAGTCGGTTTGGGCAGCCCGGTTCTATGTGCCAGTTCCCGGTTGCCCAGCAAAGGTTCTTGCGGCTGGAAGCATCGCAAGATCTCCAAGCCGCGCGCCAATGCCCTGACAAACTGGCGATCCTCTGCGTGCTTCTCGTCGTCAAACTCAACCTCGCCCAAGCCCTCGGCATGACTCCCATCGATAGTCATCGCTTTCTCCATGTTTCGCATTGCGGAATATCATTTTGCTTGATTGACATCAACCCTCCGCCATCGCTAGATAGCTGAGGATTTCCAAGGGAGCGTGTACGAAAATCTCATCCTCCACCAAGCCTCCCAGGGCGGCGTGGCTGTCGCCGGACTTTTTCGGCGGCAGCCCGATTTGGCGAGAGCAAAGACAGGAAGCACAGACACCTTGCTGCGTGAAGATTGTATTCGGTCGTCGCGACGACACTGGCCCCTCTTCAGAACCGGGCGTTTCGCGCGATCTGGACGGCTACGCAAATTTCAAGCCTCGGTTGGCTGGTGCAGACGACAGCCATCAGTTGGCTGATGGCGACAATCTCGGCTTCGGATCTGATGGTCGCGCTAGTGCAGGCTTCGTCCACGCATCCGGCATTCTTTCTCTCTATCCTCGATTGCCGACAGTTTTAACAGACGTGGCGTGATGCTCGCCGGCCACTGCTTGATCGCTTGGCTTCCGCAACGCTGCGGATGAAGAGTTGTTTTCCTAGCAGACCTTCCAACGTTCGGATGCGGCTCGAAAGAGTGGATTGGGTGACGCCTAGCCGATCCGACGTCCTGTTGAAACTCCGAGTCTCGATCAGGTCAGGAATGTATCAAGCAGTTCGATTTGCATGCGACCTCCGAACGACCAGCCAGTCTCACGGTCATCGCCTTCATTTCAGGTCATACAAGCCCGGTTTTGTTGCAACGGCTGATTAGAAACGCAAAGTGGCATCCACTGGCCGCGGACCTTTATGCAAGTCCCGTCGATGTGCCAGTTGCCTGTGACGCGACGCTTGCGTCGGTTGAGCGCTCCAGCAGCAGCGGCGCACAACGAACCGTCCAGCTGTGGATGGTCGTGTTATCGACGGCAATGCCCCGCTCGGCCATCACCTCTTCCAGATATCACGCAGGCTCAGACTGTAAGCCAGGTAACAGCGTACGCACAGGAGGATCACGGACCGGTCGAACTGGCGGCCCTTGAACATTTATCCCCCTCGAAAATCAGAGACTCTCCTTGCCACAGCGGAGGTATTCAAAACGTTGCAACAGAACCGATACCGCGTTGCTGGTTACGGGTCAAACAGCAAAATTCTACTCCGCTCAGCGAAACGAAATTCTACTATGGCGTCCAACGAAGCCTGATGATCTCGTCGCCGACCGGACCCGCGCCCGTCACCTCGTTCATGGTTGCCCGTGCTGTAGCGTAGCCAGCCTTGCCTGTCGTGTGAGTTGACCGACGCCGATTGACAGGGTGTCGTGAAGCCGTACGACTTGCGGAACCCTTGAGCTTTAAACTCGTCAATGGCGCGCTGCACGGCACGATCCAATGCCCCCGACAAACCTGTCGGTCCTCTCCTCGTCACACTCAACCCGGCCAAGCCTTCGGCATGATCCCATCGATAGTCATGTTTCGCAATGCGAAATAACATTTTGCTGGATTGACATCAACCCTCCAACATCGCTAGATGGCCGAGGATTTCCAAGGGAGGAATGAATGCCCAAGATTATTAAAAGCAAAAACATCGTCCTTGCGGCGATGTCGACTCTCGCGGGCGCGCTCCCGACGGCAGCGTCGGCTGAGAGCATCGTCGTGGGTTCCTACGGTGGCAGCTGGGGCGCTGCGATCAAGGAGTGCGTCGCGGACCCGTTCACCAAGGAGACAGGTATCAGTGTCTCGCTTGAACCGAACGTCTCCTCGGTGACCCTAGCAAAGCTGCGGCAGCAAAAGGACGCGCCGGTTTTTGCCGCCACGTGGCTTGACGGGGGCGTGTCGGAACTGGCGCAAGACGTTGTCGAAAACATCGACCCAGCAAAGATTGGCGGGATCGGCAAGATTCTACCCAAAGCGATCTATCGGCGGGCTGACGGGTCGATCTATGCGATCGGAACGGGATATTTTTCTACTGGGATCGCCTACAACACCTCGGTGATCAAAACACCGCCGACGTCGTGGTGGGACCTCTGGAAGCCCGAGTACGCGAAACAGGTCATCATGCCGAGCCCTGCCACGTCCGTCGGCGTGCCTCTGATCGTGCACCTGGCGACCCTTCTCGGCGGAAGTGCGGCCAATGTCCAGCCGGCGCTTGCGAAGCTGAAGGAGCTCCAAGTTTCGTCCTACTTCGACGCCTCGGGGATGGCGAGCAACAGCTACATGACCGAAGAAAGCGTCATCGGAGCCTACTATCACGCGACAACATGGGATCTCATCGACAAGGGGCTCCCGCTGGCTTTCGTCGTTCCGAAAGAAGGTGCGGTCGGAAACGACATCCGCATTCACCTGGTGAAGGGAAATAAGTCGCCCGATGCTGCAATCAAGTTCGTCGCCAAGGCGGTAAGCAAGGAAGCTTCGGAATGCTTCGCCAAAAAGCTCTCGCTGGGGCCCGCTCGCACTGACGCGGTTCTAGACGACAAGGTCAAGGCCCGGCTTCCCTGGGGCAAGGATGGCTCGGCTGACAATCTGGCGGTTGTCAACTGGAACGAAGTCAATCCGCATCGCGACGAGATCATCGACCAGTTCAACCGCACGCTCGGCGCGAAGCACTAAGTCGGGTATCTACTTTGATCGAAATAAAATCCCTCTCCAAGGTCTACGGTCAGTTCCGCGCCTTGGACGATGTTTCACTTTTCGTGGAGGAGGGCGAGTTCATCGCCCTCCTCGGTCCGAGCGGTTGCGGAAAGACGACGCTCTTGCGAAGCATCGCTGGCTTCGTGCAGCCCGACGGCGGCTCGATATCGATTTCGGGTCGGTCGATGCTTGGCCAGCCCCCCAACAAGCGGCCCGTGAACACCGTTTTTCAGAACTACGCGCTATTTCCACACTATTCCGTTGCCAATAATGTAGCCTTCGGTCCACGCCGCCAGCGGCTTCCCGTGCAGGAAATCAAGCAACGGGTCCAGGAAGCTCTTACTGCTGTGGGAATGTCTGATTTCGCCAGTCGTTTCCCGAGCCAGCTTTCCGGCGGGCAGCAGCAGCGGGTTGCCTTGGCACGGGCCATCGTCAACCGCCCAAAGGTGCTGTTGCTTGACGAGCCGCTTGGGGCTTTGGACCTGAAACTCCGTAAACAGCTTCAGCTTGAGCTGTCAAAGCTCCACAAGACTCTTGGCATCACCTTCATTTTTGTCACGCACGATCAGGAAGAAGCGCTCGTCATGGCCGACCGCGTTGCGGTGATGAGCCGGGGCAAGATCCTCCAATTGGGCAAGCCGGACGAGATTTATGATCACCCATCCTCGCGCTATGTGGCGTCCTTTGTAGGGGAATCCACGCTGCTGCGGTGCGATGTTGGGCAAGATGGCCGGGTGGTGCTGGAGGCGAACGGGGCAGTCCTGCCTGCCCAGCTAGCCGGCATTTGGCGCAATGGCCAATCGCTGATGATCAGGCCGGAAAACATTGCCGTGGGACCAGCAGTCGGGCCGGACGAAACCGCCGTCGAAGGCGTGGTCGCGTCAGTCGCGTTCCTGGGAAGTACCAGGAGGGTTCATCTCGAGCTCGCCAACCGCGAAGTCGCCATCGTAGATATTCCAGGGACAGGTCCCAAGCCTGAACTGGGCCAGGCGTTGACCGTTCACTGGCATGGCGCCAAGGCAACTTTCGTCAGCGATTGAGGCCGGAGAGGCGGACCAATGACCATTACGAGGCTTTGGGCAGCCCTGCTGATTGGCCCTTTACTCTTATGCACGCTGTGCTTTTTCGTACTGCCGTTCGCTTTGCTGGCCGTCACCGGACAGGGCTACATGGACGTCCTCCACGACCCTTACTACTGGAGAATCTTCGCCTATACCCTGGAGATCTCTGCCGTCGTGACCGCGGGCTGCCTGCTCATCGCCTATCCAATCGCCTACTACCTGATTTTCATTGCTCCCGGGCGCACCCTGCGGAGAGTTATCTTCATCATCGTCATCGCTCCCTTGTTTACCAGCAACATTGTCCGATCCTTCGGATGGATCATCATCCTGGGTAGAAACGGCGTTATCAACAATGCGCTCTATGATCTAGGATTGATTGAGAAGAAGCTGCAGCTCCTCTACACCGACTTCAGCGTTGTCGTCGGACTTATCTATATCATGACGCCATTTATGGTGTTGTCGTTGTCGAGCGTGCTGCAGAAGATCGAGCCCTCGCTGCGCGAAGCCGCGAAGGACCTCGGGGCCAGCCCGCCGGTCGCGTTTATTAAGGTTACCCTGCCCCTCAGCATGCCCGGCATAGTGGCCGGGTCTCTCATCGTCTTCACGCTGACGATGGGGGCCTATGTGACGCCCAGCGTGATGAGCGGGGGCAAGTCTACGGTCATGTCCATGCTGATCTACCAGCAGTATGCTGTGTCGATAAACTATCCCCTTGGCGCCGTCCTGGCGATAGCTTTGCTCGCCGGCTCACTGGTGGTTGTAGGACTTTACCTCATGGCCGTTCGGGGCGTCGAGGCACGCTACAAGCCGTTGGAGGCATCTGCAAAATGAGCAGGCTCGCAGTCAAAGTGATGGCACTGCTGGGATTGGCCTTTCTGCTGATCCCCTTGCTCATCATCATCGCGGTGTCCGTGACGGAGACCGATTATCTCGCCTTCCCGCCCGTTGGGTTTACGTTGAAGTGGTACTCGGCATTCTTGACCGATGCCGAATACATCAAGCCGCTCGTCACGAGCGGCGTGCTGGCGCTTCTCTCGACGCTCGTCGCGCTGATCCTGGGTGTCCCAGCCGCATTGGCGCTGGAAAGATCCCACCTCGAAGGACGACGCTTTCTGTCAGCGCTTTTTTTGTCTCCGCTCATTCTCCCTGGGATCGTCGTGGGCGCAGGCGTGTTGCAGTTGGCTAGCCAGATGGGGTGGTCCCGGTCATTCTTGGCCCTGCTGCTTGGGCACGTCGTGATCATCACGCCCTACATCGTGCGGACGACCTTAGCCTCTCTCGCAGATATTGGTCCCAGCACGGAGGAAGCCGCGCGCGACCTCGGCGCTACTGCCACGCAGGCCTTCTGGTATGTGACCTTGCCTACTATCAAACCTGGGGTGATTGCCGGCGCGCTTTTCGCGGCGATCATTTCCTGGGTGAATGTCGAAGTCAGCATCTTCAACACTACAGCCGATTTGATGACGCTCCCCGTCAAGCTGTTCAACGACGTTCAGTTTCAACTTGGGCCTGTCATCTCGGCTGTATCTGCCGCAACCATTTTTTTGGCCGTCGTTATTGTCGTTTTTGTCGACATAGCATTTGGCCTCGATCGGTTCGCTGTTGGAGAGCGCTGAATCGGCAACTGCCGACACAGGTTGCCTCGGTACGATGTTATGCGCGAGCAGGGACCTGCGGCTGGGGCGGCAAATTCGCCTAGCCCTTTGCCACCCCCCCCCCACTGAATTCAAGTATAGAAGACACTGCATCTGCAGGCCCGCACCAAGGCCGCGCATCAAGGGATAGCCAAAGGGAAAGCCGCATCATGACCGAGGTCTTTATCTGCGACTACGTCCGCACGCCCATCGGTCGTTTCGGCGGTTCGCTGTCTTCCGTGCGCGCCGACGATCTCGGCGCGATTCCCTTGAAGGCGCTGATGGAGCGCAACGCCAATGTCGACTGGGCGGCCATTGACGACGTGGTCTATGGCTGCGCCAACCAGGCTGGCGAGGACAACCGCAACGTCGCGCGCATGGCCCTGCTGCTTGCGGGCCTGCCGCAGGACGTTCCCGGCTCGACCGTGAACCGCCTGTGCGGCTCGGGCATGGACGCCGTCACCATCGCCGCGCGCGCCATCAAAGCCGGCGAGGCGGAGCTGATGATCGCCGGTGGCGTCGAGTCGATGAGCCGGGCGCCCTTCGTCATGCCGAAGGCCGACACCGCCTTCTCGCGCAATGCCGAGATCTACGACACTACCATCGGCTGGCGCTTCATCAACCCGCTGATGAAGAAGCAGTATGGCGTCGATTCCATGCCGGAGACCGGCGAGAACGTCGCCGAGGATTTTTCCGTCAGCAGGGCCGACCAGGACGCCTTTGCCGTCCGCAGCCAGGACAAGGCGGTGGCTGCCCAAGCCAACGGTCGGCTGGCGAAGGAGATCACGCCGGTGACCATCCCGCAAAGGAAAGGCGACGCGATCGTCGTTTCGAAGGACGAACATCCCCGCGCCGGCACCACCATCGAAGCGCTGGCCAAATTGCCGACGCCGTTTCGCCAGGGCGGCACCGTCACCGCCGGCAACGCGTCCGGCGTCAATGACGGCGCGGCGGCCCTCATCATCGCATCCGAAGCGGCGGCGAAGAAGTACGGGCTGACGCCGATCGCCCGCATTCTTGGCGGTGCCGTCGCCGGTGTGGCGCCGCGCATCATGGGCATCGGTCCGGCGCCGGCAACGCAGAAACTGTGCGCGCGGCTTGGCCTGACGCCAAAACAGTTCGACGTCATTGAATTGAACGAAGCCTTCGCCTCCCAGAACATAGCTGTGCTCCGCCAGCTCGGAATTTCCGAGACGGCAGAGCATGTGAACCCCAGTGGCGGCGCGATCGCACTCGGTCATCCGCTAGGCATGTCCGGCGTGCGCATCACCGGCACGGCGGCGCTGGAGCTGCGCGAGCGCGGCGGCAAGCTGGCTTTGGCCACGATGTGCATCGGCGTCGGCCAGGGCATCGCCATGGCGCTGGAACGCTGCTCAGCGGACTGACTACAAGCACGCCTCCACCTGCGTCCTACCTTTAAGGAAAGGAGAACGAAAGCGAAGATTTTGGTTTTGTTGCAACGGCTGATTGGAAGGGCAAAGGGGCTCGCTCCTAAACCAATTATCCGGGAAGAATTGCGAACTGCTGTCTTCCCTGTCGCGCATGCTCAGAAGACGAATCGCCAAAGCCCCTCATGCCCAAAGAACGATCTCGGCGCTTCACAACGCGCGTGAGCGAAAGGTACCACGGTTGTCATAGTGGACAGCCGACCTCTCCGGCGTGCGATATGCAAGCCACGCCTTCGTCGTTTCCGCGGGAAGCCCCCAGTTTTTCTCGACGCCGGCAAGGACAATGCGGACAACAACTGAATCGCGGTGTAGGGCGTGCGTCCTGACGGAGGCGAACAGGCGTAGGTAGGGTGCATGATCGACCGCGGACGCCAGGTACCGCTGGGATGCAGGCTCGATGAGCGTGGCCGCCGCATGTTCACGGCGGGCCGAGGTGGCGTACTGCCGGCGGGGCAGCTTGCGGTCGTCTCCAAGATCACTTTCCAGCCCGCTCGACAACCAACCGCGGCGAAGACGATCTGGTCACGGAGCCGCTGCCGCGGGTTCGCCGCGCAGACCACGGAGCCGACGCGCGGTCCATTTGTCCGAATGTAAAGCAGAAAGCGAGGTTGGGCTGTCACTTCCGGAACTGAACTATAAGGGTGAAAAAATAAAGCGGAGGATGATGCCGCATGTCTGAACTGTGGGGCGTCAGTCTAATCAAGGTCGCGTTGATGAAGCCCGCATAGATTACCAATAAGTGTGTACATCTATATTAGTATAGAATAATAGTTACGTCAATCTGACCATAGTATGTTCGACTGTCTTCTTGCTACGCTCTACTCTCAAGCAATTAGCGATAGGTTCCCCGTGCGGTTGCCGCGCGAGACTTTGGAAAGACTATTTACGAGGGCCTCGCGTGGCTGCCGGGCGGCCCAAAATAGTGGACCGCCCAGATGGCGCGGAAAGCCATAGCCGTTGATCAGTACGAGATCGATATCCGCGGACCGCGCAGCGATACCGTCCTCTAAAACAAGAAGAGCCTCATTTACGATTGCAGCCACAGCACGAACCTGTATTTCTTCGCTGCTCAAACTCCGATCCGAACTCCCACTTTCGCTCCGGGCCTTTTCAATCAAGCTTACGGTGACCGAGTCAGGCGCCTGTGCGCCGTTCTGATAGCTATACCAGCCAGCTCCGGTCTTGCGGCCGAGCCGCCCGGCGGCAACCAGCCATTCGAGGACCGGAAGACCTTTGTCGTCAGAGGTTTTCTGTTTGCGCTTACGGTTTGCCCACGCGATGTCGAGGCCCGACAAGTCCGAAACCGAAAACGGACCCATGGCAAACCCAAACGCTTCAATTGCCTTGTCGACCTCCCAGGGAAGGGCTCCATCGAGAAGCATCGCCTCCGCCTCGGCCCGATAGGAGTTATATATCCGGTTGCCGATAAAGCCTTCTCCCACTCTTGAGACGACAGCAACCTTGCCGAGTCGGCGCGCAAGCTTCAGAGCTGTTTGCAAGATCTCCGGCTGGGTCTTGCCTCCGCGTACGATCTCGAGCAGTTTCATCTTGTGGGCTGGCGCAAAGAAATGCAGCCCAACGACAGCTTCAGGCCTGCCGCTTGCCGCGGCAAGCTTGTCGAGGTCCAGATAGGAGGTGTTGCTGGCAAGCATGGCCCCGGGTTTCGCAATCTGACCGAAGCGCATCATCAAATCGGCCTTCGTGTTGAAATCTTCAAAGACGGCTTCGAGCACCACGTCGCATTTGGCTAGGTCCGCGAGGCCACCTGCTATGGTCAGCGCCGCCGCCCGATCTGGCCCTCCGACGAAATCCGCGATGCGCTCCTGCGCAACTGCCAAAACCTCGGGGTTCACATCGGTCAACGTCACTTGGTAACCGGCAACGAGGAAACTGGCTGTGATACCCAACCCCATGGTTCCGGCCCCGACGACGCCGATCGTCTGCACCGCGATTGGTTTGACGTCAGCGAGCCCATCAATCCGCGCGGCTTCGCGCTCAGCGAAAAAGAGATGGCGGAGAGCGGCCGATTCCTCGGAGTCTCGCAACCGCTCAAACACCGTCCTCGCCTCGGCTGCGGCAACATCATAAGGTGCGTCTACTGCACGCTTGATCGCGTTTACTTGTTCTGCTGCGAAAGGCCGGCCGCGGCCGCGCCGGAGGGCCGATTGGACTGCCAATTTTAGAGCATCTGAGTTGAAGGATTTCGGCGCGCAGTCGCGAAGCCGGCGTTTGCGCTTCCCGAACGACAGAGCAAAGCCGATAGATTCTTCAAGAAGATCGAGCACGACATGATCGATCAGCCCGAGAGACTTCGCTTCGCGAGCTCCCACATGCCGGCAGGTGGACAGAATTTCCAACGCTGTCGCGGCGTCGGTTAGGCGCACCAGACGGGCTGTGCCTCCAGCACCGGGAATGATACCGAAGGTGCCCTCGGGCAAGCCAACAACCGCCTTTTCTGTCGCTACGCGGCCGTCGCATGCTAAAGCGACCTCATATCCTCCACCAAGGGCCGCTCCGTCAATCGCCGCAATGACCGGTTTCGGACATTTCTCGATAACATCAAGCAACGTCGGCAAGATCGGATCTGTCAGGGGCCTGCCGAATTCCCGTAGATCCGCACCGGCTATGAAATTTCCTTGAGCACCGATTAGGACGACTGCGGCGACGTCATCATTGTGGGCGACCCCCTCTATCGCACCGCAAATTGCCTGGCGCAGATCGCGCGACAACGCATTGACCGGCGGATTGTTCATGCGAAGCACCGCAACGCCGCGTTCGATCGTCAGCGTGACAAAGGTCTGAGGCATTGAGTCTATTCCTCTGAAGAGGTTGAAGGCGCCATTGAACCCGACGGCTGTACCGCGGCGAAGCTAACAGCCTGGTCGACGAAGAACCCAGCAGCACTGAGCGACACTTCCAACGGCGTCATAATTTCGCAGCCACCTTAACAGCCACCTATGAGGTCGCGTCGAATTTCGCCTCGCATGGGGCTCCCCGTCTGCGTTTATCCTAGGCACCAGCTTGGTAGGCGACGACAAATGGAAGAGTCGCAGCGAACCGCGACCTCCCGCCATTCTCGCCGTGAGGCGCCAGCGCCCGACGAGTTAGCGAAGGACCATCACCGCGTCGACCGCAAGGGCGGTTTCGCCGGTAACGATCACTGGATTGAGGTCAACTTCTGCGATCCGGGTGGCATTCGCCTCAGCAAGCGCCGACACCGAGCACAGCAAGTCGACGAGTTTTTGCCGCGCCATCAAAGGGCGCCCGCGATATCCAGACAGAATTCCCTTCGGGTCGATCTTGTCGATCATCCTTTCCGCGATTTCACGATTTAGCGGAACGGCTTCCAGCGCAACTTTATCGGCCGCTTCGGCGTATACCCCTCCCCGGGCCAGCAAAATTGCGGAGCCGAACCCACGGTCATTGTTTATGCCAACGATGAATTCCTCGCCGGAAATCTGCTTCTGCACCAAGAACCCGTGGATGCTCGGATTTCGCCGCAGCATATCTTGCGCGGCCGCCTCGACCGCGCCAGGATCCGTCAGCTTCAGCTTGACCAACCCCAGCTCTGATTTGTGGAGGCAATTTTCAACCAGCCCCTTGAGGACGACTGGAAAGCCCAGAGCCGCGGCTGCGACGCCGGCCTCGGCAGAAGTCGATACAAAGCTTTGACTGACGTTCGCCACCTTGTAACGGGACAGCACCTCGGAGAGCATTGCATCCGGAACCGGGCCGGGCGGCTGGCCTTCGAGGGCTTGATCTGCGGGTTCTTTCGACGGGGCGCAGCAAACTTCTCGCGTGGCGGCATATTTGTTGAGCACTGAAAGGGAGCGGGCGGCTTGCCCCAGATCAGTGACCGCTATCACGTTATTACGTCTCAGCTTCTCCACGGCTTGCTGCATCGCCACTCCGGCCTGCCATGCCGTGATATGAGGCTTGCCGCTCGTCGATGAGATGTCAATCAGCTTCTCCACGATGGTTTCGGGGTTGAGGAAGAGCGTCTCGGCATAGAGGGTGACACCGACGTTCGGATCGGATGACAGCGCCTTCAGGCAGTATTCCACATCGGTCGCTTCGAGGCCGGGAACACCACGGGCCGCTGCGTCGATGGGATTGGTCGGGTTCGGATGGGAACCCTGTCCACGGATTTTTTGGCGGGTCTCTTCGCCTAGCTGCGCCAACTCGACATTTGCATCGCGAAGCGCATCCGCGACGACTGCCGTAAACCCGCCACTTGTCGAAACCGCCCCGACTTTACCGCGCACCGGGCCATAGCGCGCGATTATCTCTGCAGGCAGCCAAAGGTCATCGATGTCGTCGACCAGTGCGACGCCATGGCGTTCGAGGATAACCTGCTGAACGTCGCGCCGCCCGGTGATTCTACCGCTGTGAGACATCGCGGCTTGCATTCCCTCCGCCGACTTGCCCGGCTTCAGTAGCAGGATGGCCTTGCCGCACGCCTGCGCCCTGCGCGCCGCTGCCAGGAACCGCTGCGGGTCCTTTAAGCTTTCGGCGTGGATGGCGATGACCGCCGTTTTGGGATCGGCGATCATGTATTCGAGATAGTCAGCTACCTCAAGATCGAATTCGTCCCCGGTCGAAACCATGTGGGAGAACCCGATGCCGAACTGAGCGGCGCGGTCGATAATGGCCGAAATGATCCCACCGCTCTGAGAGATGAGGCCAATCTTGCCTTTCAGTGTCGCGCCAACCACCTGGGCGCTCGAAATTGACAGCGAGATAGAGTGCTGCGGGGAAAGGAAACCGAGCGACTGCGGCCCCATGATCCTTGGGCCACCCTTTTTAAGTAGGGCCTCGAATTCGGTGTACCGTTCGTTGCGTGACCCGTCGCGACGGGCCATGTCGCCAAGAATCAGGAAGAATGCAGCGCCCCACGATTCTTCATAGACTGAAGGTACAAGGTCTGGCCCTGCCATGCAGACCACAACGTCAGGGGTCTCGGGAAGCTGGGCAACCGAAGGCCAGCATGGCGCGCCGTCGATTTCGCTATATTTCGGGTTGACGAGAAAGAGGTTCTTGTAGCCCGCTTGCCGGCAGTACCGGACAATTCGGCCAGTGTATCGATCCTGCTTCGGCGAGGCGCCCACAATGGCCACCGATTGGGGATCAAACAGGCGAGCCAGAGCGGAAGCTGTTCCGGTAGTTGCCATGAATCAGGCCTTCCGAAAGGCAGCGGGCGTGGTGCGCTGCAAGTCGGCGCGTACAACGACAGTGCCGGTCGCGGACGCTATGAGAATTGGATCCTTGAGCACCTCGCCGCTTGTCGGGGCATGTCCGATCCCCAATGTCCTAGCAACCACGTGGGCTTCATAACTACGCCGACGGGACGAGTTCCCGATGGACAGGTACCGACACGTAACCCGCACGTAATCGCCTTGATAAGCAGGAGCCAAGAACTGCACATCCTCGAAGGCTCTCATCACCCCTGCGTCGCCATCGAACTTATAGCTTAAAAGCCCGCCCGCGACGCCGAATAGCTCGACTATCGTGCCAAGTGAAATAGTGCCGTCCGCGTAATGGCTCTCAACCCTGGACGTGATTTCCGACACGTACTCGTCCAAGTCAGGTGTTTTTGCGTTCACGGTTTTGCTCTTCCTAGAAAGTTTCGATGCGAGAAATAGCGAGTCGTTGAAATATGGTCAATATGCAAAATATTATTTCGCAAAGCGAAACATAATTCCTCCTACGCCACATCGAGGCGCGTGCGCCGATCACGGTCGTTGCCTGCCGGGGCGCCAATAGACAAAATGTCACCCCCTCGCGATACGATGCGCCGAACTCAGAACCCTTACGCCCTAAATTCTACTCAGGTGCGATTGACGATCTCCTGCGCTGTGTGTGCCCCTCGCGCCGCGAGACGCGGCAAGCCGGTCGGCCGACGGCCATTCGCAGGGTAAAGATTAACTTGCTCTGGCAGTGAATGAGGCTCATCACTGAGAGCCGGTCTCGGACGCCAAGCGCGAAGGACCTCATCAACAACTCGCTGCATGATCGGCTTCGCCAGCTCCGCGATTGCCGACGTCGCAGCTGCTGCATATCCCAGCGATACCTCGGAGGATCCCATTCGATTCGGCAAGAACTCCAGTAGCCCATCGTAACGAGCGTGTGGGTCAGCCGAGCTACCGCAGGCTTTGGAAGCCCGGTTCTATGCGCCAACTCACGATTGCCAGTAACTGCCCCTGCGGCTGGAAGCACCGCAAATCTCCAGCCCGCGCCAACGCACTTACGAACTGGCGATCCTCCCTGTACCCATCTTCGTCAAACTCAACTTCCCCCGGCTCTCGGCTTGACTGCCGTCTGTCATGTTTCGCATAGCGAAATGTCATTTTACTGGATTGACATCAATCGCATCCCTCGCTAGAGGACCAAGCCTTCTGAAGGGAGGAGGAATGGTCAGATTTCTAAAAGCAAAAAAGCGCTGTTCGCATTCTCTACGCTCGCGGGGGCTCTATCGACCGCAGCGTCCGCCGAAAGCAACGTCGTAGGGTTCGTATAGCGTCCAATTTTAATGGGGAACATTGGAAATGTCTGACACATCGCTCTCGGAAATGGAATTTTGGGCCGCGCAGATGCGCAAAGGCGCGATATCGCGCCGTGAGTTTTTCGGCCGCGCCACCGCTCTTGCTGTTGTAATCGGTGCGGGCGGCTCCGTTCTGCCATCGTTCGCGCAAGCGGCGGAGCCGAAAAAGGGCGGCTATGCCCGGTTTGGAATGTCCGACGCATCGCAGCAAGACACGCTCGATCCCGGCACTTGGCCTGCAAGTTTCTCGCAGGCGGCCTTCAATGGTTCTCTTTGCAACAATCTGACTGAAATCGCGGCTGATGGCAGCATCATCGGCGATCTGGCCGAGAGCTTTGAGCCCGCCAATGGAACGAAGAAATGGATATTCAAAATTCGTAAGGGTGTCACGTTCCACGACGGCAAAGCCCTTACTGTAAAGGATATCCAAGAATCCTTCCATCATCACATGGGTGCGAAATCGACATCGGGCGCCGCGCCTCTGGTCTCACAGATTGAGTCGATTACCGCTGATAGCGTCGATAAAGTCTTGTTCACCCTCAAATCAGCGTCGGCCGACTTTCCCTATCTCGTCGCCGACTATCACCTTTCAATTTTTCCAGCCAAGGACGGCGGCGGCATCGACTGGCAGCGCGGAGTGGGGACTGGCGCTTTCGCGCTGGAGAATTTCACGCCAGGTGAGTCTGCCAAAATGGTCCGCAACCAGAATTATCATAAGAACAACAAGCCATATTTCGATGAGATCGAATACATCGCGATCATGGACGCGACGGCAAGAATGAACGCGTTCGTGACGGGCGAAGTCGAGTTCATCAACGACCTGGATGTGAAAAGCATCGCACTGGTCGAGCGGAGTACGGGATTAAAGGTGGAGCGTACGCCGAGCCTTCGCCACTTTACGTTCGACATGGATACCTCGACAAAGCCTTTTGATAACCCAGACGTCCGCACGGCTCTGAAGTACGCGATCGACCGTGACGATATCATACGCAAGGTGTATTTAGGCGAAGCCGTGAAGGGCAACGACACTCCTGTCGCTGTTACCATGCCGTTCTACCATGAGACCCCGCCCCAGAATGACTACGATGTCGAAAAGGCGAAAGCGTTCCTGGCAAAGGTGGGCCTGACTTCGCTCGACGTCGATCTGTCGGTTGCCGAAGCCGCGTTTCCCGGTGCTGTCGAAGCGGCCGTTCTTTTCCAACAGCACGCCGCGAAGGCGGGTATCAATGTCAATGTCGTGCGTGAAGCAGACGACGGTTACTGGGATAATATCTTTTTGAAAAAGCCTTTCAGCGGCTGCGACTGGTATGGTCGCGCGACTTGCGACTGGTTGTTTTCCACCGCTTATGCCGACGGTGCCGCCTGGAACAACACGCACTGGAAAAATCCTCGCTTCAACGAACTTCTCATCCAGGCTCGTGCTGAGACTGACCAGGCCAAGCGGGCCGCCCAGTACGCCGAGATGCAGCAGCTCATACATGATGATGGCGGCGTGATCACGGTCGCGTTCGTGAATTGGACCAACGGCATGTCGAAGAAGATCGGCCACGGCACGATCGGCGGAATTTTCCCTTGCGATAACATGCGGATGGCAGAGCGCTGGTGGATGGCTTGAAAAAGAGCGGCGCGGGGCTACTCCCGCGCCGCTTGTTATCGCTTTGTCTGTAGGAAGATCGAATCCATATGGGATTTCTCTTTAACTCAATCTTCAAAATGATCACGCGACGTATCGCCCTAGGCTTCTTAAGCCTCATGATCGTTTCCCTCATCATCTTCTTCGCCGTAAGCCTTTTGCCAGGAGACTTCGCAACTGCCGTATTGGGGCGTTCCGCCACTCAGGATGCGGTGGCGGCTTTCCAGCAACAGCTCGGCTTAGACCGACCGCTTTACCAACGCTATTTCCACTGGTTGTCCGGCGCATTGATCGGCGACTTCGGCAACTCATTTTCCATGCGTCCGGTTGCCAAGATCATTGGGCCACGTCTTCTCAATACGCTCGTTCTAGCCGGAACGACGGCAATCATCGCGGTCCCACTGGCAGTGATGCTGGGTGTTATATGCGCTCGCTTCAGAAATCGGCTTCCGGACCGAGTTTTGAGCGCTGTTACCTTGGCATCGATCTCGGTACCGGAATTCTTCATCGCCTATCTCTTGATGTTAGCCTTGGCCACCAAGTTCCAAATTTTCCCGTCGCTATCCAGTGTGAGACCAGGCATGGGATTCCTGGAACAGGCCCACCGAATGGCCCTGCCGATCATGACATTACTATTTGTGGTGCTCGCGCACATGATGCGCAACACGCGCGCAGCCATCATCAACGTCATGTCGCGGCCCTTCATCGAAATGGCGCAGCTCAAGGGAGAGCCAGAGATGCGCATAATCTTGACGCACGCACTACCCAATGCAATCGGCTCGATCGCCAGCGTCGTGGCAATTAACTTGGCCTATCTTATCGCGGGCGTGGTCGTCATCGAAGTGGTGTTCGTTTATCCGGGTATCGGCCAGACAATGGTGGACGCTGTTCGTAACCGCGACGTCCCGGTCATCCAGGCGTGCGCGCTCATCTTCTCTGCGACGTACATCCTATTAAACCTGTTTGCCGACATCATCTCGATCACAAGCGATCCCCGATTGCTCCATCCGCGCTGAGGTTCCTATGTTGCCCCCCGCATCCGACATCGGCGTGACCGCTCGTCCTTCGATCCTCAGCCGCGTGATAGCGAAATTGCGCCGCGCGCCGCCCTCGGCAATCTTTGGAATGATCGTTATCGCGGTTTACATTACTGCTGCGATTTTTGCTCCGTGGATCGCTCCGTACGGTGAGTACCAAGTCGTTTCCGACGGACCCTTCGCTCCTTGGACCGAAGCAAATCTACTCGGTACAGACCAGCTCGGTCGGGATTTCCTCAGCCGCATTATCTTCGGCGCACGCAACTCCATCGGCATCGCGTTCGTGACGACGTTGCTGGCGTTCATCGTTGGTGGTTTTTTCGGAATCATGGCAGCAACACTCCGGGGATTCGCCGATCAGGCCCTGAGCCGTTTCGTTGACTCAGTGATGTCAATCCCCGATCTGATCTTCACGCTCATGCTGCTGGCCATCTTCGGGACGTCGGTATTGAACCTCATCCTGATCATAGCCATTCTCGACTCCACCCGCATCTTCCGCATCTCCAGGGCAGCGGCGATGAATGTTGTGACGCTCGACTTCGTCGAGGCCGCCGCGGCCCGCGGCGAAGGTTTGATATGGCGGATCGTTCACGAAATACTGCCCAACATCATGCCTATTCTCATCTCTGAATTCGGCATGCGCTTCTGCTTCGTTTTCTTGTCGATCGCAGCCCTGTCGTTCTTGGGTGTTGGCCTTCAACCGCCTCTGGCGGAGTGGGGGTCGATGGTCAGAGACAATGCCACGTTGATCAACGTCGGGGATATCACCCCCCTGATACCTGCGGCAGCGATCGCGCTTCTCACGGTGGGTATCAATTTCGTCGCCGATTGGTTCCTCAATACGTCGAGTGGCTTTAGCGATGAAGCATAGTTCGGGGTTGCTGAAAAAGAGCGACATCGTCCTCGATGTAGACGGTCTTCGAATAGAAGCGAAAGCCGACACCGGATGGACCGAGATCGTAAAAGGCGTGAGCTTCACGCTTCGTCGCGGTGAGGTTTTGGGCCTCGTAGGAGAATCTGGCGCCGGAAAATCGACTATTGGCCTGGCGGCGCTCGGACATTTCAGACTTGGATGTCGGGTCATAGGCGGAAAAGTGGCTTTTAACGGGACCGATCTCTTGTCGTTATCCGATGACAAGCGCCGTAAACTGCGGGGGACACGGGTCGCGTATGTGGCGCAAAGCGCGGCCGCGTCCTTCAATCCAGCGAAGCGGCTCATGGACCAGGTTGTAGAAGCTGCGGTACAGCGAGGCGGCCAATCACGCGCCGAAGCGGAGGCAACAGCCACCGCTCTGTTCAGATCGCTGCGGTTGCCGGACGCCGGAAATTTCGGTTTGCGTTATCCGCATCAGGTCTCGGGTGGCCAGCTCCAGCGCGCGATGACTGCCATGGCAATGATGTGCAAACCCGACCTTATCGTGTTTGACGAGCCGACCACCGCTTTGGATGTCACGACCCAAGTGGAAGTCTTGATTTCGATACGCGAAGCTATCACCGAGCATGGCGTCGCGGCCATTTACATCTCGCATGATCTTGCGGTCGTCGCGCAACTCGCCCATCGCGTCATGGTGCTGCGATACGGGGAAACTGTCGAAGAAGGACCCATCGCGGAAATCCTCTATGCACCGAGAGAGACCTATACTCAATCGCTCTGGGCTGTGCGGGCCATCGACAAACAACAAGCGGAAGCCAAGGGAGATCTGCTAGACATCAATAACATGGCTGCCTCGTACAGCACCTATAAAGTGCTCGACGGCATAAGCCTGAGCGTCGGGAAAAGCGAAACCGTCGCTGTCGTGGGTGAATCCGGCTCCGGGAAATCCACACTCGGCCGAGTGATCGCAGGTTTGCTCGCCCCTGAACGGGGTCAGGTGCTGTTCAAGAGCAAGCCCCTCGGCGCGGTGGTTTCCGCCCGTCGGAAGGACGAGTTGCGTCAGGTCCAGATCATTTACCAATCAGCTGACACCGCTCTGAACCCGCGCCACTCGGTGCGCAAGATCATCGGCCGACCGGTCGCTTTTTACACGGGACTTTCCAGCAAGGCTCTTGAAGCGCGAGTGATTGAACTTCTCAAGATGGTAGAACTGAACGAGAACTATATAGATCGCTTGCCGTCGCAGCTATCCGGCGGCCAGCGCCAGCGTATAGCGATTGCCCGCGCACTCGCTGCAAATCCGGAGCTCATCATCTGCGATGAGGTTACCTCTGCTTTGGACAAGATCGTTCAAGCCGAAATCATCAAGATGCTGCTTGATCTCCAGAAACGGCTCGGGGTCTCCTACTTGTTCATTACCCATGATCTTGAGACTGTTCACGCCATTGCCGATCGCGTTGTCGTCATGAACAAGGGCAGGATCGTGGAGCAGGGACCCAGGGACAGTGTCCTGGCGCCGCCTCATGTAGAATACACTCAGCTTTTACTCGATTCAGTCCCGGAGATGGACGTGGGCTGGCTCGATCGGGTTGTGGCATCCCGCTCGGGCGCACCTGTTCAAAACTGACTGCTGCCTGGACATGGTGACATGGCGCTCGAGGGCTTCAATGAAGAATTTGGCGTCCGACCGGGGAGCGCGCCTTTGCCGAGGTGGAACGGGCCTGCTACATGTCAGTTTTGGAAAACGTCGGTCACCGATTTTCGTTGCTTTCTAAAAGACGCGGTCACGGCGGGCCACAACGTGAGCGATGACCTGAACGGTCCGGGCGCAGTCGGCCTAGGGCAAATGGACTCTACCGCCGGGTCAACGAGGTCCAAGCTCGCTGCTTTGCGCGGGGGTTCTGTTGAATACCTCCACTGTGGCAGGAGAGCCTCTGATTTTCGAGGAGGATAAATGTTCAAGGGCCGCCAGTTCGACCAGTCCGTGATCCTCCTGTGCGTACGCTGGTCCTGGCTTAAAGTCCGAGCCTGCGTGATCTGGAAGAGATAATGGCCGAGCGGGGCACGCCGTCGACCACACGACCATTTACTGCTGAACGGTTCGTTATGCGCCGCTGCTGCCGGGCTCAAGCCGAACCCCATCTGTCTCATTTTCGTTCCTAAGGCTACGATGAGCCAGAAATCCTCCCTTCCTCATTAAGCCGAAGTTTCTGTTTGTGAGCTGTGCAAGGCCTTGAACCGACTCGCCAATTTGACGATCAGATTTTTCGGTTACTGGACACGCATCGGATCGAGGTCGAGAAGCTTGAAGGCTTGGTCCTGAAGCGG
>NZ_JAVIJF010000042.1:0-22341 GCF_033977145.1 Mesorhizobium montanum
CATAGCGCTTGTATTCGCCAAAATACTTCGTGATCGCCGCCGTCAGCGACGTCTTGCCATGATCGACGTGACCGATCGTGCCAATGTTCACATGCGGCTTGGTGCGCTCGAATTTACCTTTTGCCATGTGATCTCTCCATTCCTGCTTGCCCGTGCGGGCCTTGAATTAAGGTCTCGTGCAACCCGCTCGAGTTACGCGTATTTCTTCTGAACTTCCTGGGCGACCGCGGTCGGAACCGGCTCGTAGTGGTCGAACTGCATCGTGTACTGGGCGCGGCCCTGCGACATCGAACGCAGATTGTCGACGTACTTGAACATGTTGGCCAAAGGCACCATCGCGTTGATGACGACGGCAACGCCGCGCGCCTCCTGGCCCTGGATCTGACCACGACGGCCGTTGAGGTCGCCGATGACGCCGCCGACATAATCTTCCGGCGTTACGACCTCGACCTTCATGATCGGCTCCAGAAGCTGCACGCCGAGGCGCGGAGCGGCTTCCTTGAAGCAGGCGCGGGAGGCGATTTCGAACGCCAGCACCGAGGAGTCGACGTCGTGGAAGGCACCGTCGATTAGGGTAGCCTTGACGCCGATCATCGGGAAGCCGGCGAACGGACCGGAGCCCATGACGCTGTTGATGCCCTTTTCGACGCCCGGGATGTATTCCTTCGGAACCGCACCGCCGACGATCTTGGACTCGAACACGAACTCTTCGCTCTCGGTGTTCGGCTCGAATATGATCTTGACGCGAGCGAACTGGCCGGTACCGCCGGTCTGCTTCTTGTGCGTGTAATCCTGCTCGTGCGTACGGGTGATCGTCTCGCGATAGGCCACCTGCGGCGCGCCGACATTGGCTTCCACCTTGAATTCGCGGCGCATGCGGTCGACGATAATGTCGAGATGCAGTTCGCCCATGCCGGCGATGATGGTCTGGCCGCTTTCCTCGTCGGTCTTGACGCGGAAGGACGGATCCTCAGCCGCCAGGCGATGCAGCGCGAGGCCCATCTTTTCCTGGTCGTTCTTGGTCTTCGGCTCGATGGCGATCTGGATGACCGGATCAGGGAATTCCATGCGCTCAAGAATGACCGGATGCAGCGGATCGCACAGCGTGTCGCCGGTCGTCGTGTCCTTGAGGCCCGCCAGGGCGACGATGTCGCCGGCGAAAGCCTCTTCGACGTCAGCGCGCGAATTCGCATGCATCTGGAGCATGCGGCCGATGCGCTCCTTCTTGCCCTTCACGGTGTTGTCGACCGACACGCCCTTGGCGAGCTTGCCCGAATAGATGCGGGCAAAGGTCAGCGAGCCGACGAACGGGTCGTTCATGATCTTGAACGCCAGCATCGACAGCGGCTCGTTGTCATCGGCGTGACGCTCGATCTCGGCGTCGGTCTTGGCGTCGACGCCCTTGATGGCCGGAACTTCGGCCGGCGACGGCAGGTAGTCGACCACTGCGTCGAGCAGCGGCTGCACGCCTTTGTTCTTAAAGGCCGAGCCGCAGAACATCGGGAAGAACTTGACTGCGATGGTACCCTTGCGGATCAGCGCCCGGATCTCGTCATTCGACGGCATCTTGCCTTCGAGGTAGTTCTCAAGCGCCGTCTCGTCCATCTCGACAGCGGCTTCGATCATCTTCTCGCGATATTGCTCGGCCTTCTCCTTGAGATCGGCCGGGATCTCGACGACGTCCCAGGCAGCGCCCAGCGTCTCGTCGCGCCAGACAAGCGCGTTCATCTCGACGAGGTCGACGATGCCCTTGAACTCGGTCTCGGCGCCGATCGGCAACTGCATGACGACGGCCTGCGCGCCGAGGCGCGAACCGATCATTTCCTCGGAACGGTAGAAGTCGGCGCCGATCTTGTCCATCTTGTTGCAGAAGATCATGCGCGGCACGTGGTACTTGTCGGCCTGGCGCCACACGGTCTCGGTCTGCGGCTCCACGCCGGCGTTGGCGTCGAGCAGCGCGATGGCGCCGTCGAGCACGCGCAGCGAGCGCTCGACTTCGATGGTGAAGTCGACGTGTCCGGGAGTGTCGATGATGTTGAAGCGGCGCATCTTGCCGTCACGACCCTTCCAGAAGGTCGTGGTCGCGGCCGACGTGATGGTGATGCCGCGTTCCTGCTCCTGCTCCATCCAGTCCATGGTGGCAGCGCCGTCATGGACTTCGCCGATCTTGTGCGACTTGCCCGTGTAATACAGGACGCGCTCGGTCGTCGTCGTCTTGCCGGCGTCGATATGCGCCATGATACCGAAATTGCGGTAGTCTTCGATTTTGTATTCGCGGGCCATGGGAGGTGCCTCTCAGTCTCGGTCGCGCTTTACCAGCGGTAGTGCGCGAAGGCGCGGTTGGCTTCTGCCATCTTATGGGTGTCTTCACGCTTCTTGACGGCGGTGCCGCGGTTGTTCGCCGCGTCCATCAGCTCGCCCGAGAGGCGGTCGACCATGGTGGTCTCGTTGCGGTTGCGGGCGGCGGCGATCAGCCAGCGAATGGCCAGCGCCTGACGGCGCTCGGGGCGCACGTCGACCGGAACCTGGTAGGTGGCGCCGCCGACGCGGCGCGAGCGCACTTCCACATGCGGCGCGACATTGTCGAGCGCCTGATGGAAGACGGTGACCGGCTCCTGCTTGGTCTTCGACTGGACCTGGTCCAGCGCGCCGTAGACGATCGTCTCGGCAACCGACTTCTTGCCGTCATACATGACGGCGTTCATGAACTTGGTGACGATCAGGTCGCCGAACTTGGGGTCCGGATTGATCTCACGCTTTTCTGCACTGTGACGACGGGACATCGCTTTTGTCTCTCAATCTCAAGGCACGACGCGGTTAAAAAGCGCCGAAGCCGGAAAACCCTTACTTCGGACGCTTGGCACCGTACTTCGAACGGCGCTGCTTGCGGTTCTTCACGCCCTGCGTGTCGAGCACGCCGCGGATGATGTGGTAGCGCACGCCCGGCAGATCCTTGACGCGGCCGCCGCGGATCATGACCACGGAGTGTTCCTGAAGGTTGTGGCCTTCGCCGGGGATGTAGCCGATGACTTCGAAACCATTGGTCAGGCGGATCTTGGCTACCTTGCGCAGCGCTGAGTTCGGCTTCTTCGGCGTCGTGGTGTAGACGCGCGTGCAGACGCCCCGCTTCTGCGGGTTCTGTTGCATGGCCGGGACCTTGTTGCGCTTTACCGGCGCCAGGCGCGGCTTGCGGATCAGCTGGTTGACGGTAGGCATTAAACCCTCTTGTCTCTCAATTCCGTGTCTTGCCCTGTCAGGGCCGCTCAAAGCGTCATTTCCATACGCAAATTCGGGCAAAACACCGCGCCTCGCGGTCCTGCCCGAACAAATTGCAGAGGAAGCGGAAACCGCTTCATGCGCGCCGGAAATGTCTTTTCGCTCGTAAAACGAACCCTGTTTGAGGCAAACTCCAAAGCGCGTCGCTTCGGACAGGAGAGCCTCACATCGGTTCTGACAGGGCGGCTTCTACCCGCAACCCTTCGAACCGTCAACCCCGGAAGGGCAAATATTGCGCCGGGTCCGAGGCTTGGCAGCCATGCGGAAAACGCATGTAATTTTCTTGCGTCTTTTTTCAAGCACAGGGAAGAAAGTGACCGGCTTTTGGCTGTCCTGTACACCGGCTTCATGCCAAAAGGCGGCCTGAACAGTACAAAATTCCCTTGCCCGGAGGAATCGTCCCGTGAACGACAATGAGGAACGCCCGGTCACCATCATCACCGGCCGGGTGTGGAAGAAGAAGGGCGGCAAGTCGGAAGGCGTGCATGTGATGCTTGTCGCGCCGGACGATGATTCGGCCGTGCGCCGCGCGCTCGAATCGCTGGCCGCCGAAGGCTACGCCGAGGCCGAGCTCGATCAGATCGGCGACATGGAGGGCGAGCCCGACGAGGAGCCGCATCTGTCCGCCTACCAGGGCGCGCTGGAGGGCGAGGTTTCGATTGTCACCTTTGAAGAGCCGATCTGAAAATCGCAGCCAGCACCATACGCCCTCCCCGGCCTGCCGAACAAACCTTTCCTCTAAAACAACCGCTCTTCCGTTCCTTGGAGTTCCCATGATCAGCAATCCCATCAAGCTCGGTATCGTCGGCGTGGGCAAGATCGTCCGCGACCAGCACCTGCCGGCCGTCGCCAACGATGACAGCTACACGCTTGCCGCCGCGGCCAGCCGCCACGGCAAGGTCGATCGCATTCCGAACTATCCGACGATCGAAGCGATGCTTACCGCCGAACCTGGCCTCGAGGCGGTCTCGCTCTGCATGCCGCCGCAGTTCCGCTACGACGCCGCGCGCACCGCGCTGGAAGCGAAGAAGCATGTGTTCCTCGAAAAGCCGCCGGGCGCCACAGTCAGTGAGGTCGAGCACCTCAAGGCGCTCGCCGCGAAGAACGGTGTCTCGCTGTTTGCCAGCTGGCATTCGCGCTACGCGCCGGCGGTGGAGGCTGCGCGCGCTTTCCTCGCCCCGGCCAGGCTGACTTCGGCGGTCATCAACTGGAAGGAAGACGTGCGCCGCTGGCACCCGAACCAGGAATGGATATGGGAGCCGGGCGGGTTCGGCGTGTTCGATCCCGGCATCAACGCGCTGTCGATCGCCACCCACATCCTGCCGCCGATGTTCATCACCTCGGCCGTGCTCGATTTTCCGGAGAACCGCGCGGCCCCCGTCGCGGCGCATGTCGCCTTCCGCACCGAGAACGGATTGCCGGTGACGATGGAGCTCGACTGGCTGCAGACCGGCCCGCAGAGCTGGGACATCCTGGCAGAGACCGACAAGGGCAAGATGGTGCTGTCGGGCGGCGGCGCGAAGCTCGCCGTCGACGGCAAGATCGTCCATGACGAGCCGGAGGCCGAATATCCGACGCTCTACAAGCGCTTCGCCGAGATCGTTCGCGCTGGCACTTCCGACGTAGATCTCGCCCCGCTGCAGCATGTCGCGGATGCATTTATGCTGGGCAAGCGCAATGTGGTCGAGGCGTTTTTCGACTAAAGCGCGTCGCGATGAAAGGCGACGCGCTTTAAAGTCTTTGTTTTGATGCACGTCGTTATCCCAAAACCGCTGCGCACTTTTGGGCGACATGCATTAACTTGGCGGAACTGGCGGTATGCCCCGTCAGTCGACGATCGCAATTGCAAAGCCGTCATAGCCCTTGGCGCCGACGGTCTGGATGGCGGTGCCGTCCAGCCGTTTATCGCCACCGATGAATGAAAAGGCCGCGCGTGCGCCTTCGACATTGGCGTCGCGCCCATCCTTGTTGAGCACCGCACCGTCGCGGATGACATTGTCGCAGACGATGACCGTGCCCGAGCGCGACAGCTTCATGGCCCAGGTCAGATAGTTCGGGTTGTTAGGCTTGTCGGCGTCGATGAAGATCAGGTCGAACGGACCGGCATTCTCGCCCGCCAGCGCGGCTAGGGACTGAAGCGCCGGCCCGACCCGCAGGTCGACCCTGTCGGAAACCCCTGCCCGCTCGAAATTCGAACGCGCGACCTTGGCGTGATGCGGATCGAGCTCCAGCGTCACGACCTTGCCGTCCGCCGGCAATCCCCTCGCCATCCAGATGGTCGAGTAGCCGCCAAGCGTGCCGACCTCCAGCACCTTCTTCGCGCCGCGGATACGCACCAGCAGCGACAGCAACTTGCCCTGCGCGGCAGAGACATCGATCGCCGGCAGGCCCTGGTCGCGATTGGTCTTGATCACCGCGTCAAGCACCGGGTCCGCTTCGAAAAGAGAGGAAACGATATAGTCGTCGACTGCCGTCCAGGTCTTGCTGCTCATGGTTCTTCCTCATTCATGAAAGCCAAAATGCGAAAAGGGGCCGCATGGGCCCCTTTTCTGTTTCTCATTTCATGCCGCCTACTGCGCGGCGTTGACCATGTCGGTCAGCATCGGCTCGGCGACCTCGACACCGGAGGCCTTGCGGCGCTCGTCGATGATCAGTTCGTCGCGCGAGGTGGCGATGCGCCTTATTTGGCTCATCGTGCCGCCGGTGCCGGCCGGGATCAGACGGCCGACGATGACGTTTTCCTTCAGACCCTGCAGCATGTCGGTCTTGCCGGCAACCGCAGCTTCGGTCAGCACCCTGGTCGTCTCCTGGAAGGAGGCGGCCGAGATGAAGGACGGCGTCTGCAGCGAGGCCTTGGTGATGCCCAGGAGCACCGGCTGACCTTCGGCCGGCTTCTTGCCGTCCTCGATCAGGCGCTCGTTGACCTCTTCCAGTTCGATCACGTCGACGTGGTCGCCCGGGATGTAGGTCGAATCGCCCTGGACGGTGATCTCGACCTTCTGCAGCATCTGGCGAACGATCACCTCGATGTGCTTGTCGTTGATCGACACGCCCTGCAGTCGGTAGACCTCCTGGATTTCGTTGACGAGGTAGGAGGCAAGCGCCTCCACGCCCTTGATCGCCAGGATGTCGTGCGGCGCCGGATTGCCGTCGAGGATGTAGTCGCCCTTCTCGATGACGTCGCCGTCCTGGAGATGGAACGGCTTGCCCTTCGGGATCAGGTACTCCACCGGCTCGAGCGTCGAGTCATGCGGCTCGATGATGATGCGGCGCTTGTTCTTGTAATCGCGGCCGAAGCGGATCGTGCCATCGATCTCGGCGATGATGGCGTGATCCTTCGGACGGCGAGCCTCGAACAGTTCCGCGACACGCGGCAGACCGCCGGTGATGTCCTTGGTCTTGGCGCTTTCCATCGGGATACGCGCAAGCACGTCGCCCGGACGGACATGCGCGCCCGGCTCGACCGAGAGGATGGCCTCGACCGAGAGCAGGAAGCGCGCATCGCCGCCCTTCGACAGCTTGCCGACCTTGCCCTTGGCGTCCTGGATGACGATCGCGGGCTTCAGGTCGCTGCCGCGCGGCGTCGAACGCCAGTCGATGACCTCACGCTTGGTGATGCCGGTCGACTCGTCGGCGGTCTCCTGGACGGAGATGCCGTCGACCAGGTCCTCGAACGCCACCCTGCCCTCGATTTCGGTAAGGATCGGGCGGGTATAAGGATCCCACTCGGCGATACGCTGGCCGCGCTTCACCTTGTCGCCATCGTCCACGAAGATGCGCGAACCATAGGCGACGCGGTGCGTGGCGCGCTCCTTGCCGGTCTCATCGAGGATGAGCACTGCCATGTTGCGGCCCATGACCATCTGCTGGCCTTCCGAGTTGCGCACCACGTTGCGGTTGCGGATCTGCACCTTGCCCTCATAGGAGGCTTCAAGGAACGAGGAATCCACCACCTGCGCCGTGCCGCCCATGTGGAAGGTACGCATGGTGAGCTGGGTACCCGGCTCGCCGATCGACTGCGCCGCGATGACGCCGACGGCCTCACCCTGGTTCACGGGGGTACCGCGAGCCAGATCGCGTCCGTAGCAGACGGCGCACACGCCGATCCTGACCTCGCAGGTCAGCGCCGAGCGGATGCGGACCGACTGCACGCCGGCCTTTTCGATCTGTTCGACGTCGCGTTCGTCCATCAGCTTGCCGGCCTTGACCAGAAGGTCGCCGCTAACCGGATGGTTGATGTCGTCGAGCGCGGTGCGGCCCAGCACACGCTGGCCGACCGAAGCGACGACCTGACCGGCATCGACGATCGGCTGCATGGTGAGGCCCTTGTCGGTGCCGCAATCCACTGAGTTGACGATGCAGTCCTGCGCCACGTCGACGAGACGACGGGTGAGGTAACCCGAGTTCGCCGTCTTCAAGGCGGTGTCGGCCAGACCCTTGCGGGCGCCGTGGGTCGAGTTGAAGTACTCGAGCACGGTCAGGCCTTCCTTGAAGTTCGAGATGATCGGCGTCTCGATGATTTCACCCGAGGGCTTGGCCATCAGGCCGCGCATGCCGGCGAGCTGGCGCATCTGGGTGGGCGAACCGCGCGCGCCCGAATGCGACATCATGTAGATCGAGTTCATCGGCTTCTGACGGCCATTGTCCTCGAACTCGACCGCCTTGATGCGGGCCATCATCTCGTCGGCAACCTTTTCCGAGCACTTGGCCCAGGCGTCGACGACCTTGTTGTACTTCTCGCCCTGGGTGATCAGGCCGTCATTGTACTGCTGCTCGTATTCCTTGGCCAAAGCCTCGGTGTCCGACACCAGCTTGATCTTGGTATCCGGAATCAGCATGTCGTCCTTGCCGAACGAAATGCCGGCACGGCAGGCGTGCGCAAAGCCGAGCGCCATGATGCGATCGCAGAAGATGACCGTCTCTTTCTGACCGCAGTGGCGGTAGACGGTGTCGATCATCTTGGAGATGTTCTTCTTGGTCATCTCCTGGTTGGCGGTCTCGTACGGCACGTTGACGTTCTTCGGCAGAAGCTCGCCGATGATCATGCGGCCGGGCGTGGTGTCGTAGATCTTCGACACCATCTTGCCTTCGGCGTCGACGGTGCGGAAGCGGCCCTTGATCTTGGCGTGCAAGGTCACCGCCTTGGTCTCCAGCGCATGCTGGAGCTCGCCCATGTCGGCAAACACCATGCCTTCGCCCGGCTCGTTCTGGTTGACGATCGAGAGATAGTAGAGACCGAGAACCATGTCCTGCGACGGCACGATGATCGGCGCGCCGGAGGCCGGGTGCAGGATGTTGTTGGTCGACATCATCAGCACGCGGGCTTCAAGCTGCGCTTCCAGCGACAGCGGCACGTGGACCGCCATCTGGTCACCGTCGAAGTCGGCGTTGAAGGCGGTGCAGACCAGCGGATGCAGCTGGATCGCCTTGCCTTCGATCAGGATCGGCTCGAACGCCTGGATGCCGAGGCGGTGCAGCGTCGGCGCGCGGTTCAAGAGCACCGGATGCTCGCGGATGACCTCGTCGAGGATATCCCAAACTTCCGGACGCTCCTTCTCGACCAGCTTCTTGGCCTGCTTGACGGTCGAGGAGAAACCCTTGGCGTCGAGGCGGGCATAGATGAAGGGCTTGAAGAGTTCGAGCGCCATCTTCTTGGGCAGACCGCACTGATGCAGCTTCAGCTCCGGACCGGTCACGATGACCGACCGACCGGAATAGTCGACGCGCTTGCCGAGCAGGTTCTGACGGAACCGGCCCTGCTTGCCCTTCAGCATGTCGGACAGCGACTTCAGAGGACGCTTGTTGGCGCCGGTGATAACGCGGCCGCGACGGCCGTTGTCGAACAGCGCATCGACGGCTTCCTGCAGCATGCGCTTTTCGTTGCGCACGATGATGCCGGGGGCGCGCAGCTCGATCAGCCGCTTCAGGCGGTTGTTGCGGTTGATGACGCGGCGATAGAGGTCGTTGAGATCGGACGTGGCGAAGCGCCCACCATCAAGAGGAACCAGCGGGCGCAGGTCCGGCGGGATCACCGGAACCACTTTCATGATCATCCATTCCGGACGGTTGCCGGATTCCATGAAGTTTTCGACGACCTTGAGCCGCTTCAGGTACTTCTTCTGCTTGAGCTCGGAGGTGGTCGAAGCCAACTCAGAACGCAGGTCGCCGGCGATCTTCTCCAGATCCATGCCGGCCAGAAGGTCATGAATGGCCTCGGCGCCGATCATGGCGGTGAAGCTGTCCTCGCCGTACTCGTCGACGGCAAGCATGTACTCTTCCTCGCTGAGGAGCTGGTTCTCCTTCAGCGCGGTGAGGCCCGGCTCGGTGACGATGTAGTTCTCGAAGTAGAGCACACGCTCGATGTCCTTGAGCGTCATGTCTAGCAGCGTGCCGATGCGCGAGGGCAGCGACTTCAGGAACCAGATATGGGCGACGGGCGCGGCGAGCTCGATATGGCCCATGCGCTCGCGGCGAACGCGCGACAGCGTGACTTCGACGCCGCACTTTTCGCAGATGACGCCCTTGTACTTCATGCGCTTGTACTTGCCGCACAGGCACTCATAGTCCTTGATCGGGCCAAAAATGCGCGCGCAGAACAGACCGTCACGCTCCGGCTTGAAGGTGCGGTAGTTGATGGTCTCCGGCTTCTTGATCTCGCCGAACGACCAGGACAGAATCTTCTCTGGGCTGGCAAGCGAGATCCGGATGGAATCGAACACCTGCGCAGGCGCCTGCGGGTTGAAGAGATTCATGACCTCTTGGTTCATGCCGTTCTCCTTTTCGGGGTCCTCGATAACCCCTTGCATCGATCGCGGACGAAATGTCCGCAGACTGGCCGGTTGTCCGACCGAAAAACTTGAATGGCGCGCCGCGTCCTAAGCGCGGCGCGCCATTGCCTTACTCGGCTGCGTCGGGCAGGCGCGTCTGGGTCTCTTCGACCTGGGTGTTCTCCAGCTCCACATTGAGGCCGAGCGAACGCATCTCCTTGACGAGCACGTTGAAGCTCTCGGGAATGCCCGCCTCGAACGTGTCGTCGCCGCGCACGATCGCTTCGTAGACCTTGGTGCGGCCGGCGACGTCGTCCGACTTCACCGTCAGCATTTCCTGCAGCGTGTAGGCGGCGCCGTAGGCTTCGAGCGCCCAGACCTCCATTTCGCCGAAGCGCTGGCCGCCGAACTGCGCCTTGCCGCCCAGCGGCTGCTGGGTGACGAGCGAGTACGGACCGATCGAACGCGCGTGGATCTTGTCGTCCACCAGGTGATGCAGCTTGAGCATATAGATATAGCCCATCGTCACCTTGCGATCGAACGGCTCGCCGGTGCGGCCGTCATAGAGCTGCGACTGACCGCTGGTGTGCAGGCCCGCCTGCTCCAGCATGGTGTTGATGTCGCCCTCATGCGCGCCGTCGAACACCGGGGTCGCGATGGAGACGCCGCGGCGCATCTGCTCGCTGAGGCGAACAATGCTTTCGTCGTCATACTCGCGGACCGGCTCGTTGCGGTCGTTGGACGGGATGAAGCTCTCGAGCGTCTTGCGCAGCGGCTTGATGTCTCCGGCCGTCTTGTACGCGTCGATCAGCTCGCCGATCTTCCTGCCCATGCCTGCGCAAGCCCAGCCCAGATGCGTTTCCAGGATCTGACCGACATTCATGCGGCTCGGCACACCCAGCGGGTTGAGCACGATATCGGCATGAGTGCCGTCCTCGAGGAAAGGCATGTCCTCGACCGGAACGATGCGCGACACGACACCCTTGTTGCCGTGACGGCCAGCCATCTTGTCGCCCGGCTGCATCTTGCGCTTCACCGCCACGAAGACCTTGACCATCTTCATGACGCCCGGAGGCATTTCGTCGCCGCGCTGCACCTTCTCGACCTTGTCCATGAAGCGCTGCTCGAGCGCCTTTTTGGACTCGTCATACTGGCCGCGCAGAGCCTCGAGCTCGCCCTGGAGCTTCTCGTTCTCCACCGCGAACTGCCACCACTGCGAGCGCGGATACTCGTCGAGCGTGTCCTTCGACAGCTTCGAGCCCTTCTTGAAGCCCTTCGGTCCGGCAATCGCTTCCTTGCCGACAAGAACGTCGGAAAGGCGCGCATAGACGTTGCGATCGAGGATAGCCTGTTCGTCGTCGCGGTCCTTGGCCAGACGCTCGATCTCCTCGCGCTCGATCGCCATGGCGCGTTCGTCCTTCTCCACGCCGTGGCGGTTGAAGACACGCACTTCGACGACAGTGCCGAAGGTGCCCGGAGGCATGCGCATGGAGGTGTCGCGAACGTCGGACGCCTTTTCGCCGAAGATGGCGCGCAGAAGCTTTTCTTCCGGCGTCATCGGGCTTTCGCCCTTCGGCGTGATCTTGCCGACCAGGATGTCGCCCGGCTGCACTTCAGCACCGATATAGACGATACCGGCCTCGTCGAGGTTCTTCAGCGCTTCTTCCGAAACGTTCGGAATGTCGCGCGTGATTTCCTCCGGCCCGAGCTTGGTGTCGCGCGCCATGACCTCGAACTCCTCGATGTGGATCGAGGTGAAGACGTCGTCGGCCACGATGCGCTCGGAGAGCAGGATCGAGTCCTCGTAGTTGTAGCCGTTCCACGGCATGAACGCGACCAGCACGTTGCGGCCGAGCGCCAGATCGCCGAGCTCGGTCGACGGACCGTCGGCAATGATGTCGCCCTTGTTGACGCGGTCGCCCATGCGCACCAGCGGACGCTGGTTGATGCAGGTGTTCTGGTTCGAGCGCTGGAACTTCATCAGCCGGTAGATATCGACGCCGGACTTGCCGGGATCGAGGTCTTCCGTGGCGCGGATGACGATACGGGTAGCGTCGACCTGGTCGACCACGCCGCCGCGGCGGGCGCCGATGGCCGCGCCCGAGTCACGCGCGACGACCGGCTCCATGCCGGTGCCGACGAACGGCGCCTCGGCGCGCACCAGCGGCACGGCCTGACGCTGCATGTTCGAACCCATCAGCGCGCGGTTGGCGTCGTCGTTCTCGAGGAACGGGATGAGCGCCGCCGCAACAGACACCATCTGCTTCGGCGACACGTCCATCAGGTCGACGTTTTCGCGCGGCGCCATCATCACTTCGCCGGCGTTACGGCAAATGACGAACTCGTCGACGAAGCCGCCGTTCTTGTCGAGCTCGGCGTTGGCCTGCGCCACATAGTGCTTGGCCTCTTCCATCGCCGACAGGTAGATGACCTCGTTGGTCAGCTTGCCGCTCACGATCTTGCGGTACGGGCTTTCGATGAAGCCGTACTTGTTGACGCGCGCAAAGGTGGCCAAAGAGTTGATCAGGCCGATATTCGGGCCTTCCGGCGTCTCGATCGGGCAGATGCGGCCATAATGCGTCGGGTGCACGTCGCGCACCTCGAAACCGGCGCGCTCGCGGGTCAGACCGCCCGGTCCGAGCGCCGACAGGCGGCGCTTGTGGGTGATCTCCGACAGCGGGTTGGTCTGGTCCATGAACTGCGACAGCTGCGAGGAACCGAAGAACTCGCGCACGGCGGCTGCCGCCGGCTTGGCGTTGATCAGGTCCTGCGGCATGACCGTGTCGATCTCGATCGACGACATGCGCTCCTTGATCGCGCGCTCCATGCGCAGCAGGCCGACGCGGTACTGGTTCTCCATCAGCTCGCCGACCGAACGCACGCGGCGGTTGCCGAGATTGTCGATGTCGTCGATCTCGCCCTTGCCGTCGCGCAGCTCGACCAGCGTCTTGACCACGGCCAGGATGTCTTCCTTGCGCAGCACGCGCACGGTGTCCTCGGCCTTGAGCTCGAGGCGCATGTTCATCTTGACGCGGCCGACGGCCGACAGGTCGTAGCGCTCGCTGTCGAAGAACAGCGAGTTGAACATGGCTTCGGCGGTCTCGAGCGTCGGCGGCTCGCCCGGGCGCATGACACGATAGATGTCGAACAGCGCGTCCTGGCGGCTCTCGTTCTTGTCGACGTTGAGCGTGTTGCGGATATAGGCGCCGACATTGACATGGTCGATGTCGAGAACCTGAATCTCGTCCTCACCGGTGCCGAGCAGCACCTTCAGGGTCTTGTCGTCGATCTCGTCGCCGGCTTCGAGGAATATCTCGCCGGTGGCGTAGTTGACGATGTCCTCGGCGAGATAGTTGCCGAGCAGATCCTCGTCGGTCGCCTTGATGGCCTTGAGACCTTTCTCGCCAAGCTGGCGCGCCTGGCGGGCGGTGATCTTCTTGCCTTGCTCGACGACGATCTCACCGGTGTCGGCATCAACCAGATCGCCAACGGCCTTGAGGCCGCGGAAGCGCTCTACGTTGAACGGAATGCGCCAGTGGTCGCCCGCGCGCTTGTAGGTGATCTTGTTGTAGAAGGTCGACAGAATCTCTTCGCCGTCCATGCCGAGCGCCATCAGCAGCGACGTCGCCGGGATCTTGCGTCGACGGTCGATGCGGGCGTGCACGACGTCCTTGGAATCGAACTCGATGTCGAGCCACGAGCCGCGATAGGGAATGACGCGCGCGGCAAACAGAAGCTTGCCCGACGAGTGCGACTTGCCCTTGTCATGGTCGAAGAAGACGCCCGGCGAACGGTGCATCTGGGAGACGATGACGCGCTCGGTGCCGTTGACGATGAAGGTGCCGTTGGACGTCATGAGCGGCATGTCGCCCATGTAGACGTCCTGTTCCTTGATGTCCTTGATCGACTTCGCGCCGGTATCTTCGTCGATATCGAACACGATGAGGCGCAGCGTCACCTTCAGGGGCGCCGCATAGGTCAGGTCGCGCTGACGGCACTCGTCAACGTCGAATTTCGGCGCCTCGAACTCATACTTCACGAACTCCAGCATCGAGGAGCCGGAAAAGTCGGAGATCGGGAAGACCGACTTGAAAACGGCCTGCAGTCCTTCGTCCGGACGGCCGCCCTTCGGCTCGCTCACCATCAGGAACTGATCATAGGATGCCTTCTGAACCTCGATGAGGTTCGGCATCTCCGCAACTTCCGGAATCTTTCCGAAGAACTTGCGTACGCGTCTGCGGCCATTGAAAGTCTGGGTCTGGGCCATCGTCGCTCCTTAGCTCTGAACTCGGGGCGAACCTCGCCGCGGTTCGCCTTGCATGCCGAGCCACCTGGGGCGGCGGCTCTCTGTCTGTTCTCCGACCGCCAGTGGGCTGCCGGCCAAAACGGGAGAAAACCCGTTTCCTGAAGGCCGGTTTTCGGCCCTCAGGAAAGAGGTTTTCGTACATCTCGCGCTACGCATCCTCCCTTCGAGGTGAAGGGAGTGGCGGACGGCGCGAGGCCGCCCGCCGCTTGATACGCCTTACTTCAGCTCGACCTTGGCGCCGGCTGCTTCCAGCTGGGCCTTGAACTTGTCGGCGTCGGCCTTGGAAACGGCTTCCTTGACCGCCTTCGGAGCCGCTTCGACCAGGTCCTTGGCTTCCTTGAGGCCAAGGCCGGTGATGGCGCGGACTTCCTTGATGACGTTGATCTTCTGGGCGCCGGCGTCGGCGAGAACGACGTCGAATTCCGTCTTCTCTTCAACCGGAGCAGCAGCAGCGGCAGCGCCGCCAGCAGCGGCAACCGCTACGGGAGCAGCGGCCGAAACGCCCCACTTCTCTTCCAGGAGCTTCGACAGCTCGGCCGCCTCGAGGACGGTCAGCTTCGAAAGGTCGTCTACGATCTTTGCCAGATCAGCCATTGTTGTATTCCTTCGTTAGGTTCGAACGTGTGTTTGTGATAGCGAGGAACGGCCTCATGCCGCCTCGTCCTTCCGGGCGTAAGCGCCGATGACGCGCGCGACCGAAGCCGCGGGCGCATTGACGATCTGGGCGATCCGGGTTGCCGGCGTGGCGATCATGCCAACCAGCCTGGCACGCAGCTCGTCGAGCGACGGAAGTGTGGCGAGTGCCTTCACACCGTCGGCGTTGAGCGAGGTCGAGCCCATCGCGCCGCCGAGAATGATCAACTTGTCATTCCCCTTGGCGAAATCGGACGCGACCTTCGGCGCCGCAATCGGATCCTCCGAATAAGCGACCAGCGTCTGTCCCTTGAACAGGTCGATGATCGATGCGGAGTCCGTGCCCTGAAGAGCGATTTTGGCGAGACGGTTCTTCGCGACTTTAACGGTGCCACCGGCAGCGCGCATTTTCGACCGAAGGTCGTTCATTTGCGCCACGGTGATACCGGCATAGTGGGCCACGACGACTGAACCCGCGTTCGCGAACGCATCGTTCAGGCCCGTGACGAGTTCGCGTTTTTCCGCTCTGTCCACTGCCTATCTCCAGTTGACCCCTATCCTGTTAACAGGAACATCCCATTGACGAGGACAGGCGTCGGGTTGCCTTTTGCCGGCCGGGCCATCCAGTAACGGATCTCCCGAACGACGCTCGAGGATCCTGCCCCCTTTCGCCACACCGGCCGGCAAGCCGGACGATGCGAAGACAAAAGGCAAACACGGTTCGAACCTTTCATTGGAGCTGTCGCTCCTTTGTCGGGTCTTCACCCGTCTCATGCAGGCCCACGTGAATTAAGGCTTTTGGGCCGCCTGCAATCTCGGACAGGATGTCCGGAAACCTCTCGGCTTCCGGTACCGGGCCGCCGACAAGTCGGAGGCCCGGAATTCAATTGCGGATCAAGCCTTTTAGCAGCCGATCCAAGATGTTCGTATCAGGACGCGGCAAGCGTCGAGAGGTCGAGCTTGAGGCCCGGGCCCATCGTCGAGGTGACGGACACCTTCTTGACGTAGTTGCCCTTGGCGCCGGAAGGCTTGGCCTTGTTCACCGCATCGGCGAAGGCGCGCACATTCTCTTCCAGCGCCTTGACGTCGAACGAGACCTTGCCGACGCCGGCCTGGACGATGCCGGCCTTCTCGACGCGGAACTCGACGGCGCCGCCCTTCGAGGCCTTGACAGCGGCGGCCACATCGGTGGTCACGGTGCCGACCTTCGGGTTGGGCATCATGCCGCGCGGGCCGAGCACCTTACCGAGACGACCGACCAGCGGCATCATGTCCGGCGTGGCGATGCAGCGATCGAAATCGATCGTGCCCTTCTGGACGATGTCGACCAGGTCCTCGGCGCCAACGATATCGGCGCCGGCGGCCTTGGCTTCCTCGGCCTTGTCGCCACGGGCGAACACGGCGACACGCACGGAGCGGCCGGTGCCGTTCGGCAGGTTGACCACGCCGCGGACCATCTGGTCGGCATGGCGCGGATCGACGCCGAGGTTCATCGAAATCTCGACGGTCTCGTCGAACTTCACCTTGGACCGGTCCTTGAGCAGCTGCAGCGCTTCGGAGAGCACATAAGCCTTGTTCGGATCGATGCCTTCGCGGCTCTTGGCAATACGCTTTGCAATCTTTGCCATGATCTCAGCCCACCACTTCCAGGCCCATCGAGCGGGCGGAGCCCTCGACCATGCGCATGGCCGCCTCGACGTCGTTTGCGTTCAGGTCCTTCATCTTCTGCTCGGCGATCGCGCGCACCTTGTCGCGGGTGATCGTGCCGGCCTTGACCTTGCCCGGCTCCTTGGAGCCCGACTTCAGGTTGGCGGCCTTCTTCAGGAAGTAGCTCACCGGCGGCGTCTTCATGACGAAGGTGAACGACTTGTCCTGGTAGTAGGTGATGACGACCGGGATCGGCGACCCCTTCTCGAGCTCCTGGGTCTGCGCGTTGAACGCCTTGCAGAACTCCATGATGTTGATGCCGCGCTGACCAAGCGCCGGGCCGATCGGGGGCGACGGCGTGGCCGAGCCCGCGGCAACCTGGAGCTTGAGCTGGCCTGCAACTTTCTTAGCCATCTCTATTCCTGCCTTTTCTCATGCCGGCCCCCACTATCCGGGAGCACGGCGGTTGCAGTCTGGTGGTGCGGTTCCGACAGCCGGCTATGCCGCCTTCGCCTCCCACCCGTTCATGGCCGCGCGATTTTTCGCACCGCCTCCCCTGTCGCCGAACCGGAACAGGGATTTCGGATCAGCCCTTTTCGACCTGTCCGAATTCCAGATCGACGGGCACGGCGCGCCCGAAGATCGAAACTTCCACCTTGAGCCGCGCCCGCTCCTCGTCCACTTCCTGGACGAAGCCGTTGAAGGATGCGAACGGACCGTCCGAAACGCGGATCGCCTCGCCGATCTCGAAGGTGACCGAGGGCTTCGGCCGCTCTACGCCTTCCTGGACCTGGTTCAGGATGCGCTGGGCCTCGGCCTCGGTGATCGGCACCGGCTTGGAGTCACCCAGGAATCCGGTGACCTTCGGTGTGTTCTTGACCAGCGAGAACACGGCATCGGTCAGGTTGGCTTTCAGCAGCACATAGCCCGGGAAGAACTTGCGCTCGGCATCGACCTTGCGGCCGCGGCGGATCTCGACGACCTTCTCGGTCGGCACCACGATCTGCTCGATGTCGCCGGACAGGCCCTTCTGCTTGGCCTTGTTCTCGATATCCTCGGCGACCTTCTTTTCGAAGTTCGAATAGGCGTGGACGATATACCACCGCGCAGTCATTTCACGACCTCTCCGTAAACCGCCGAATTAATGCCCGAGACCCAGGATCCACTCGATCGCATAGCCCATCAGAATGTCGGCTGCGAAGAAGAAGAGCATCGCGATCACCGCGAACACCAGGACCATCACGGTCGAGATCATGGTTTCGCGCCGCGAAGGCCATGTCACCTTCGCCGTCTCCGCGCGCACCTGCTGGAGAAACGTGAAAGGGTTGGTGGTTTTCGAAGCCATGTGCCGCCTGTAGTCGAGACCCGTTGGCCGGGCCTCCTGGATGATCCCGCTGACCGGGACGTGCCGCCTGGGCTCCATGCGGCGCCGAATCAGCGCCGCTATTTCACCCACGCAAATCAGACGCGTAAAGCCGGCTTCCCAGCTCCACGCGTCGCGTGTCTGTTCCGTCTACATAAAACCGATTCTTAATCCACGCAAGTGGCAAGCGCCCGCTTTATGTCCCAACGCCGCCTCGGAACCATCCAGTCGTCCCGTCCCGGCTATGAGGGGCTTATGCCCCAATTCACGCTATATGGCAAGCCACCCGCCGATTTTCAACCGCGGAGGCTTCGCTTGGCAATTTTAGGAAATGGCACGGGCAGCAGGGCTCGAACCTACGACCTGCGGTTTTGGAGACCGCCGCTCTACCAACTGAGCTATGCCCGTGCATGCGCGTTTTCGGCGCAGGCGCTTCCTAAAAGCTTCCGGGCACTCTGTAAAGAGCACTCGGATGCCGCTATGCCAGAATCCGGATTCCATTTCCGCTGGCAACAGATCGCGCTACCGGCTGAGAGCGCCGCGCCTATGACTTCCCGGTCGGCGGCTTGTAGGGTCCGCCCGGCACGCCCCAACCCCATGCCGGCATCGGCTCGGTCTCGGGATCGCAGGTCTCGCCGAGATTCGAATTCATCTTCGCCAGCCGCGATCCCCATTCGACATAGCCCATGAAAGCGGAACGGAATTCCGGGTCGTCGGGCAGGCCGACTTCATCGGCTGCGTCGGCCAAGAGGTTGATCCAGCACCGCCGCTGCTCCTCGGTCAAGTGCTTGCCGAGGTGATGCATCACCATCTCGCGGTGACCGCCATGTTTTTCGCTATAAGTCTTCGGTCCGCCGAAGACCTCGCCGATGAAGGCAGCGACATGCGCCGGGTGATCGGGCGACATGGACTTGAACACCGGCCCGACGATCGGATCCCGCGCCACCTTGTCATAGAAGGTCCGCGTCAGTCGGTTGAGCGCCTCGGTGCCGCCGGCCCATTCATACAAAGTCGGGATACCCTCACTCATCGCCGATCCTCCACTCTGCAAATGGCGCAGGCAGGATAATGGCATCGCCCTGCCCGGCTCAACCTGCCCCGATGGCCAGTGCGAGAGCAGGCATTACAGCTTCGCCGGCGCCCTTGCCTCGGCATCGGCGGCCGGAAGAACCCGGCAATTGTCCGGCCTGGGTGCGGATCCGCAAATGGTAGCGCCCGTCAGCGCGTCCACCGATTGCGGGCCGGTCGTCAGCTCGAACTTCCGCAACTCGTCCTGGCTGAGCTCTTTGTGTTTGGCATATTCCGCCGATTGCATAGCGACAAAAAAGCCTGAGCCGACCGCCATCTCGTCGAGATACACCCTGACCTTTTCTTCCATGCCCATGGAATGCACCAGGAAATGCGCACCGGCGCCGACCAGGCGCCTGACGCCGCCGGCGATCATCACCGCGCAGGCGGCGTCGCATTCGGCGCCTGCATCGATGGTGAGGCCGGCATGGAGGCCATCCGTCGCGACGCACCCTGCTGTGCTCGGGTCGCAATCGAGAAAATCCGTTCGGGCGACCGCAACATCCAACCCGCGCTCGCGGATCAGCCGGCCCGCCGCAAGCGCAGCCTGCACATCTCCACCCAGTGAGTTGATGACGACGGGTAACCGGCGCTCACGGATCGTATCGAGCAGTTGGCGAAGCTTGTCGGCCGTACCCGCGGCGATCGTGCCTTCCGCCGAAATCCATTCCGGACAATCGGGATTGCAAAGCGGATTGCTGCCGCGAACAAGAACGAAGCGCATCTCCTGTTCCCGGGCCTGCGGCTGTTCCTGGGCCTGCGGCACTGGCGCGGGAGCCGGGGCAATGGCAGAAGGCCCGGCCTCGACGGCCGCGACCGCGGCCGGCTTGCCGTTCGCCGGAATCTCGCGGCAATTCGCCGGCGCCGGCTGACGCTGGCAAATCGTTCTCTCTGTCAGCAAATCGAGCGAATCGAGGCTGGTGACGAGCTTCATCTCCAGCATGTCCTCGGGCTCGATCTGCCTGATGTCGCTGGCAGGCGTCGCCTTCATGACGCCCAGCACGCCCTGTTCGACGCCCATCTCGTTCAAATAGGCCGACAGCCGCTTCTCGACCGCCTTGCTCATCTCATAGGTCTTGTAACTGCCGGCATTCTTGCGGCTGACGATCTTGGTGCTGATGATCTTCTTCCTGCCGTTCACGACCCGATAGGTCGTGCGGTAGAGCAGCTTCTCGCGCCGGTATGTGGTGGTGATCTGGTGGACGCCGAGATAGGCCCATTCGCCGACGACGCGGCGGATGCCGCCGGCAAACATCAGCGGGCAAGCCGAATTGCACATCGCGCCGCTGTCATAAGCGACGCCGGAATAGGGCTGGCCCTTGCCGTCATTGTCCCGGCAATTCTTCATCCCCGGCGAGCAGCCGGAAAACTCCGTGATGCCGACCGCGATATCGAGCTTGTTCTTGCGGACCATGCGGCCAAGCTGGAGCGCGGCATCGACATTGCCGCCGGGAGAACTGACGACGATCGGCAGTTGCCGCCCGCCAAGCGTCTTCAACAGGCGCTTGAGCAGCACCGGCGTGCCCGCGTCGATCGTCCCTTCGGCTGAAATCCATTCCGGGCAGTTCGGCTCGCAGCCCGGCGCGCTGCTGCGCACGACGACAAAGCGCATCGTCGGACCGTAATCCGGCGGATCTTCCTTTGCGGTGGCGCCGAAGGCGGCCAGCCCCATGACGGCGGCAAATCCCAGGCGGAGCAGTCCGCGCCAGCACCGCACGGTCTTTGAACGGAATGTGGAAACCACGTCTGGCAAGCCCTCGGGTACAATCCATACTAATTGCAGCGACGATGGTTGCAACAGAATTGAAGAAGGCAGCATGGGCCGATCCGGAACAAAAAGGCGGCTCGACCGCCGTCACGGCTTCACATCCGTTGAGGTGTATGGGCGACCTACCGTACCCCCGCTCCAAGCCGGCCAAGTCTCCGCCCCACCAGGGACGGGGCACGCCTCGCCGAGGGTCGACACAACCAACTTCGATTTACCATCTGTATCGGTGCAGAGCACCAAACGGGATTCAGACCCGCCCGACGGGGGTTCAGACTCGCTCGATGGCGGCTTGGTTTGCGCCACATTGGCCACCTGCCTGGCCTTGTCTGTAGGCGACTTCATTTCCCTGCAGTTCTCTGGCATCGGATTGGCCCGGCAGATACTTGCCAAAGTCAGCAGTCCGGAATAGTCGCCACTGGTCACCAGTTTCATCCGAAGCATGTTTTGTAGCTCCAACTGGTGGATGGCACTGGCCGGCGTGTTCTTCATCGTCAGAAGCACGCCCTTTTCGACGCCCATATCACTGAAATAGGCGGCGAGCCTTCTCTCGAGCGACTTGCTCATCTTGTAGACCTTATAGCTGTCGCCCTGTGTGATGTATTCCGTGGTGACCCGATACTTCCTACCCCGCATGGTCTGGTAAGTGGTTCGATATTGCCGTCTGGTGGGGAAGTAGGTCGTGGTGATCTGATGTACGCCGACATAGGCTTGCCCGCCAGCCAGGCGCCTGACGCCGCCCGCAAACATCAGCGGGCAAGCGGAATTGCACATGGCGCCGCTGTCGGAAGTAATGCCGAAATAGGTAGCGCCCTCGCCCGGCTGGCAGAAATCCATGCCTGGCGGACAACCGGTGAACTTAGTCTTGCCGACGGCGATATCGAACCTGTTCTTGCGGATCATCCGGCCAAGCTGCAGCGCTGCGTCGACGCTGCCGCCCGGGGAATTGACGATGATGGGCAGCTTTCGTCCGCCGAGTGCTTTGAGCAAGCGTTTGAACAGCGCGGGGGTACCGGTCTCGATCGAGCCATCCGCCGATATCCATTCGGGGCAGGTCGGCTCGCAACCCGGCGCATTGCTGCGGACAATGCCGAACTGCATCGGGGCGCCTAGGCTAAGGCTAGCTGGCGTCTCTTCGGCGAATGCCATCTTTGCCGTGACCAACAGCGCAAGCAGGCAAATAAGCTGTAGCGACCACAGTGCTTGAGATTGAATCCGCCCGGGAACCATTGAGAACACCCCTCGACACAACCGATAATAGTTGCGGCAACGGCGCGCAATAGCTTTGAAACAACCGCGCAAGACTTGGTCCGCACAGCGCAAGCAAACGAAAAAAGGGCGGCCCGAAGACCGCCCTTTCCTTGTCGAGCCGGCAGCAGCCGGGGTCGATTATTCCGTGATGGTGACGACGATGCCGGCACCGACGGTGCGGCCGCCTTCACGGATGGCGAAGCGCAGCTTCTCTTCCATCGCGATCGGCACGATCAGCTCGACGTCGACGGTGATGTTGTCGCCG
>NZ_JAVIJF010000043.1:0-21181 GCF_033977145.1 Mesorhizobium montanum
GGACGGAGACCTCGCAGACGAGGGCGTGGAGGACTGCATCTGCGTGGTGAGCCAATCCCAAGCTCCCTCGAACGGAGTATGCGGAGCTGAGGAAAACTCTTGAAACGAGCTGGCCTGCTGGGCGCCTTCCCCTGCGAACGAACCCGCCTCCTCAGGATCCCGCAACCCGAGCGCTCTGTTCGCCTCAACGACTTGTAGGTATTGCCGAAGGTTGTTGAGACGCAGCTTGGCGTTAGTGGCTTGTTCGAAGCCCTTGACATCTCGCATCAACTCACTTTGTTGCTGCTGACCCCCCTTGAGTCGGCTCACTATGCTCCCCTTCTTCTCCCTTTGGAGCCAATCACTAAACCTGCGTTGCACGCTAGCCGCATGGAAAATAGGGGCCTTCTGTTTCGCAGTCGGCTCGGGTCCAAGGTTGCTCAATCTTTCTTGGGTCACAAGGTCGATAAGTTCGGCGTCGTCGGGATAAGCATCCAGGAGGCGCCGCCCCATGATACGCGGGCCGGGCCCGATCTGTTCGATGCCGCACCCTTCCGACATAAGCCTCCGGAGATGATTCAACGTCGACTGAAGACGGTTCTCAGGGTCGTTACCCTGGGCTTTATACAGGTCTAAATCGTCCGCCAGCGATTCATCTCGAAACCGAGAAGCCAACGGCTCCTTGTCGTTCTCATGGAGCCAGTTGGCGAACTTTTTTGCATGTATCAGGCTGCTGTCAATCGTGTTTTTGGGAACCCCGGCTTGCATGGCTGCCGTTTTGAACCTCTTCATGAGCGCAGCATCTTCGGCAGGAGGGGCAGCCAAGCGCTGTCGGCGGTGGGGGTTGAAATTTGGGGGGCGTTCCTCGACGTTCGCGGCATGGAACTCCTGAAGCACTGTCAATGCTGCATGGATATCTCTTGTGTCAGAGAGTGTCGCAAGTCGATTCAGATCCTCGGGGCGGTCAAGCAAGCTCGACAGCGTTAAGTTCATGGGCCGTAGCCAGGTGCGGAATTTATGCAGACTCGCCACCCACCCACTAACGGTCTTTCTCGCACGGCCGGCGGATTGGGCTGCCTCGCTGAACCCCGCAATAAGCCTCTCGTCATCTGTGAGCTCAGTTGGTGGCAGATTGGTTTGTCGTATATTTTCCAATGCCTCTATGATTTGATCTTTGGTTTTCTTGCTGCCGGGAGAGTCAAATTGCTGCGCATACTCCCGTGCATCGTTGTCCAACTCATGGTCGTTCAGCCGGTCGGCAATTGGGTCCCTCTCGCGCTGGTTAAGCCATGCACTGAACTGGTGCAAATGAGATGCATTCCTCTGGGCGGTCTGCACGAATGTGCTGCCGAGAGACGCCCTCAAAAACCTGGAAACAAGGATTTTGTCCGCCTCAAAGGGCTCGGTCGGGAGCCGTCGCTTCGCGTAATATATGCGAAGCTCTGAATGAACTACATCCGACGCCGACATTCCGGTCGAGTCCTCGCGACAACTCCCCGAAAAGGCTTTGCCGACACCTGACTTAACACGTGACCATAGGTGCCAGCCTTTGCCGCCCTTCGTCCGCACAGCAGGAGGCGCTCCCGAGGGCCCGGTGTAGCTCGTGCTGCTGAACCCGCCATTTCGTGGCTTGGACTGCGGAGGCATCCACATTGAATCCTCTATGTCAGCGCGCTGGGGGGTTCCATGCGGCTTCGCAGGGCGAGTGTCAGGCATACTAGCTTCAGGCATACTAGCTTCAGGGTAGGTAGCATCACTGGGGCGCGCACCAGCGGAACTGAGCTGCAACTCGCTCAGTTGCTGTTCAAAACGTGCTTGATCCGCGGGCATGCCTCCCGATTGTTGCCTCGCCCCCTGCTGTTCCCGCAGAGCAGCATAGTCGCGCATCCAAGCGTCTGTATCAAACCATCCGTTGTGGGACTCCAAATCACTCTCCCTAGATGAGACAAATCATAGCTGGACCCAAGCTAAGCTCGGATGCGGAATTTGCATTTCGATCGAACCTAACGGCCGCTTCGAAGGCTTTGCGTTGTTCAACGTCCGGTGTATCTCTCATTTAGCTGTCAAAAGGCTGACGAGCACCTTTGTACGTGCCGGTAATTTCACAGATGTTGGAGTGCGCAGCCTGTGGGTGGCAATGACGAGGCTACTGATTTGCCGGTCTGATGTTTGATGTTCAAACTGGTTGCGAACTCGGATGGCTGAGCGGGAATGAACAGGGAGATATGATCTCCTCGAAGGCCACTGACAGACTGCTTCGACGTCACCGTGTCTATTGAGCTCTCGCCGCCTGCGTCCAATCGAGCCGATCAGGCCACTGCGGCTCGTTTTGTGGTCACGACACGCGCCCTGTTGCCCAGGACAGTGTCGACACGAGGGTACCGACAGGAATTGAATTTTTTGCAGCTGGCGAACAACGCCTGCACGGTTGCCCGGTCGTCGGTCTGCTTCTGCAGCCGATATGGCAGGCGCGCAATTCCCATCGTTCGGCCTCTTCGGCCACGGAGCGGCCGCAGGGCTGACGATGACGCAGATTGCTCACAAATTTCCAGTTCTCTCAGGCTGTAGCCCGCGCCCGCTGCCGCAGTAGTTCCAGTGGTCTTCGCTTTTAGCAACTTCAGCATTTTGGCTGAGCGCAGGTCAGGTTTATGTAAGGTAAGGACGGCTATGTGCGATGGCCAAAGCTTTGTCATTGTCTCAGGAAAGCAACATTTTGCGAAAGATCGATGTCTGTCGGGTGGTACGGGGGACATCGTCGCCTTTGGCGCATGGCTCGATGACCGCGGTTCCCGTTATTTCCATGCCGCCGACGTGCGCGCGACATCTCCTGCCGCGACTGCTGCGCGTGCTCCGGATTAAGGCAAACTTTGGGAATAGCCGCCGGTGCCGTGCAAGCGATCGCGTCAGGGCGATCCACAAGACCTCGAACGGGACCGATGGGGTCTCGCGCATGCTGAGTTGACCAATGGGGTGAGTACTTCGGTCGCATGCGCTTCGAGCGGCTGATGAGGGCATGGCCAGCGTCAGACTTTTCAGAACCCCCGTTTCGTGAAGACCATCTTCGCCTGGGCGCCCGGTCCATCGCACTTCTCGACCCACGGATGAGCGAATCAGCCTCGACACTATAGGCGGCGCATTGCCCGCATTGGAGATTGGATATATGACGGGCATTGGACGAACTGGAAGATCGCATATTGGAGGTGCTGACTCCGGCAGCACGCGGGGATCGAGCGGTCCGTGCCCGCAATCAGGCCGCGCCCCTGAAGAAGGCAGTCAATCGTTCAATTCCGTCGTGCAGCGGATGCACTCTGGGCCTCAAAACCAAGGGACGTCCTCCGCTCCCATTGCGCCCCAAGCCGATAATTCTGCTGGCGGCCGCCCTGCCGGTCCCTCGCTTGGCTCACACCGACTTTTGGCTGCTGCTCTAGGTCAAATCAGTGGGCGGCGTCGTCGTTTCCCCTCGGTGCCGGAGGGCGAGGGGCCAACCCGAGAAGAAGGCTTCTTGCATCCTGATGACGAACCCTGGCGCGGCGATCGATCAGCCGGAACTTCATATACAGCCGCGCGCCCACCGCGTAAGCAAAGCGTGAGCGAACCGGCTGCCAGGCCGGGAGAACGACCGATCGACAATAAAGCCGGGCGGGACGGTCACGGCGGAATCTCGCTACGGAACGGACCAAGGCGGCAGCCCGGTGGCGAACCCTGGCGCAGCCATCAAGCGGCCGGAAGCTCGCGCATCGACGCGTTGCCGCCACATCGACAAAGCGTACCCGATCTGGGCGCCAGATCAGGCGAGCGACCTATCGACCATGTAGCTAGGCGGGATGGCCGTACTGCAAACTCGCAAGAACTGCTTAATGGCGCCCTACACGACATCGGTTTCGCTGGTGACATCCGCAAATTCTCAATGGCTGTGGTGCGCTATCGCAGAGATCTGAAGATGCCGGAACTTGCAACATTCCTGCAACAGGCCGCTGCCCAGTTCACATCTCGATTTGTCACCAACTGGCAGCACGATATCCGCGTCCGGCAAACATGGGGATATGCCACAGTTTGCAATGCAGTGAGCCGCGAGGAAGGCCCGGCAGGCATGGAAGCTTGCCGGGCCATGGCAGCTCAGGTGTCTAGGTTTGCCCACGAACTCATTGATGTCGAGCCCAAAGCGCTTGCGCTCTTGGCGTTATCGTTCAGCCGATATCCACGGGTGCCGGCTTGCCAAAATGGGATGGGCAGCATTGCTGAATTTTGTTGCGAGCAAAGCGGAGTGCTTCGGGAACTCGACAGTCAAAGCCTGGCCCTGTTGGTGAACGGGTTCAGCAAATGGCCGGAACAGGAAAACTCACGCCTTGCCTCGGTCGCAGTCTCCGGTGAGGTCCGTCGCCGCGCCGAACGGACAAACGGCCTCGCCGGTTTTGAGCCACAGCATTTGGCGAATCTGGTGAACGGTTTCAGCAAATGGCCGCAAGAGACGGGGTGTGGCGCGGCCACGGTCGCCATCGCCAGCGAGGTGGGCCGTCGCGCTGGCCAAGCCAACTGGCTCTGTGATTTTCATCCGCAGGAATTGGCCAATTTGGTGAACGGTTTCAGCAAATGGCCGGAAGCTGCAGGCTGCGGTGACGGCACAGGCGCGATCGCTGGTGAGGTGCTTCGCCGCGGCGGCAGCCGGCTCTCTGCTCTTGATTCGCAGAACTTGGCGAACTTGGTGAACGGTTTCAGCAAATGGCCGGAGAGGACAGGCTGTGGCGCGGCCACGGCGGTGATTGCCAAAGAGGTTCTTCGCCGCGGCGCCGATGCGTTATCTGATTTTACTCCGCAGGGTCTGGCAAATCTGGTGAACGGCTTCAGCAAGTGGTCTGACACAGGGGGGTGTGGTGCGGCCACCCTCGCAATCGCGGGTGAGATTCGTCGCCGCGCCAGTGGAGCGGATCGGCTCGCCAATTTCACTCACCAGCACCTGGCAAACTTGGTGAACGCCTTTAGCAAGTGGCCTGGACAAGAGAGTTCACGCCTTGCCACTGTCGCGATCGCCGGTGAAGTCCGTCGCCTTGCCAACCGGCTCTCGGGTTTTGACTCGCGGGACTTGGCGAACCTGGTAAACGGCTTCAGCAAGTGGCCTGCCGAGTTGGCATGTGCCGAAGCCACGGTCGCGATCGCCTGTGAGATTCGTCGCCGCGCCGATAGGCTGTCCGATTTTACTCCGCAGGCACTAGCGAATCTGGTGAACGGCTTCAGCAAACGGCCGGACCAAGTGAGCTGTAGTAGCGCCACGGTCGCGATCGCTGGTGAGCTGGTTCGCCGCGGCCCCGGCCGACTTTCCAGTTTTGCCCACCAGCATCTGGCAAACCTGGTGAACGGGTTCAGCAAGTGGCCCGATCAGGCGAACTGCCGCGAGGCCGCGCTCGCGATCGCTGGTGAGGTTCTTTGCCGCCGCGCCCGCCGGCTCCCTGGTTTTGATTCGCGCGAGCTGGCGAACCTTGCGCTCGGTTTCAGCAAATGGCCCGATGAAGCAGTCTGTGGTGACGTCACGGTCGCGATCGCTGGTGAGATGCTTCATCGCGGGGACCGTGCCGATGAGCTATCTGCTTTCAGCCCGCAGGATCTGGCACACTTGGCGAACGGTTTCAGCAAATGGCCAAAGCAGGCGGGTTGTGCTGCGGCCACCGTCGCTCTAGCCGGCGAGGTTCGCCGCCGCGCCGACGCGCTGTCCGTCTTTGATCCGCAGGATCTGGCCAACCTGGTAGGTTGCTTCAGCAAATGGCCGGAACAAGTGGAGTGTCGCCGCGCTACCGTCGCGATCGGTTGCGAGATCCGGCGCCGCGCTGACCACGCTGGCCAGCTATCTTATTGTACCCCGCAGTCTCTGGCGAACCTGGTGAACGGCTTCAGCAAGTGGCCGGATGAGACGGGCTGTTGCCAGGCCACCCTTGCGATTGCCGGTGAGGTTCGCCGCCGCGGCGCCCACCTGACCGATTTTACTGCGCAGGAGCAGGCGAACCTGGTGAATGGCTTCAGCAAGTGGCCGGTAGAGGCGGGCTGTCGCGAGGCTACCGTCGCGATCGCCGGCGATGTGCTTCGCCGTGCCGATCGCGCCGAGCAGCTATCTGCTTTCAATCCGCAGGATCTGGCAAATCTGGTTAACGGTTTCAGCAAGTGGACTGACGAGACGGGGTGCGGGGACGCCTCGGTCGCAATTGCTGCTGAAGTTCGTTGTCGCGCCGACCGCACCGGGGGGCTGTCCGATTTCTCCTCGCAGCAACTTGCCATTGTCCTGCATGGCTTCAGCAAATGGCCCGAACAACCGGTATGCCACGGGGCGATCATGGATATCGCGCGCGGGTTCGGCGCGGCGGGTCCAAGATTTAGCACCTTCACTACCGTCGCGCTCGGCACCATCGCCAATATCTTGGGGCGCGGCGTCGTGCGGGGACAGGACGCCGGAGAAATTGCAGACACCGCTCTGCTGAGGGATCGGCTGCATCAGCTGGCCCATCATCTTCATTACGCCAGCGATCGCCTGGAGCAGGCCGACGCGCTAAGCATCGTGCATATCTTCAAGGCGCTGGCGAAGGCGCAGTTGCATGACGATTTGGGTCTACTGGCACGGACAGGCTTGGATCGACTCGAGGCATTGCGTCGGACCTCTGGCTTTGCCCCCGAGAACCTCGAGACCATGGGCAATCTCTGCGCCGCTCTGGTGCCGTTAGCGCGCAGCTCCCAAAGGGCGTTGCGCTGGCACCGCAGGCAGACTTTGAACCTGCTGAACGACATTCAACCAGTCATGGAGCACAAGATCAAGGCGCAACTCAAGGCAAGCGAGGCCGAGCGGATCGCTGGACCGAATTCGAGCCGCTGCCCAGCCTTGTCGATTTATCAAGTGCTCAAGGCCCGTGCTGTCCTTGAGGGGCTTTACAAGAGGCCCTACGTCGATGCCGAAAGTTCCACTTTGAAGCGGCGTCGGGATGAGCTGCATCGCGGAACCAGGGAGATCCTGGCCAGCACGCGCGGCCTCATCGAAGGCGACCTTTCCAACATGAGCTGGAACCTGATCGCGCAGATCGAGGCAGAGGGGCCGGTCGAGGCGCTGGACGAGTTCATGGCCCAGAACGCGGCACTGATCCAGGCCCGACATCCAGCCGCCGTCTTCGATGTCCATAAGGTATTGCGCGCTATGGACCACGAGCCGAGACCGCCGGAGGGTGATGCGGGGCTGATGCAGTTGCCGGTGGTGGACATGCAGGGGCGGCGATTGCCGACGGAGCCCGAGACGCGCTATTCCATTTTCCATCGCCTGACCTCAGGGGCGGTGAAGGTGGTCGCGGTACAACTGCCGGGAAAGCCGAGCGCCTTCATGCTGGGGCGGACATTGAGTGTCGAGGGTGTGCCATACCGGATGGATCTATTCGGCGGCAGCAAGTCAAAACCGCCGAAAAAGACCCTTGCCCAGATCGCCGCCCGCGCTCCAGGCGAAACGGGGGCTCAGGCGCTCGGGGGGAAGCTGCTGGCAATTCCATATGCCGAAACCGCACCGGGTACGGCGTTCGAGCAGCTGTCGCGACACTGGGCGCCATTCAAAGAAGCCTATTATTACACGCAGCGCCGAGGCTTTGCCGCGCCCCCGGCGATCAAAGGTCTAGGGCCCCACGACTACGCACTCGAAGGAGCCTTCAAACTGTCGCTGCTGCCGGACCGTCTGACGGGCGAAGCGCATCCCTTCAGGCTGACCGGGCCGGAAGGCCCGATCGCCTTGCGACCGCATGACGGTTGCGGCTTCATAAAGGCTTCGTTGGCCGAGCGTATGCCGGCTGTTCGTCGGGCCGCTCAAGGCCAAGGTCTCGATCGGGTGGCCGCTTTTGCTGAGGCAAGGAGATCGTCCGTTCCTGCCTCGGCGCTGCAACATTATCCGCGCAGCGAGCTGGTGGCGGATGAGACGCGCGAGAAGGCCAAGACCTGGCTCGACAGCAGAGAAGGACAAGAGCTGGGGGCCGAGGATCTGTTTCGCACCGTGACGGCCGGACACATCGACGCTCCCGGCGCGGTCGCCGTACCGTCCAGTGATGATTGCGTCCATGTGCCCACGCTCAAGAGCGAGACCTTGACGGGGAGGGGTGGCGTGCTGATCGGGCGAGCCCCCTATGACAAGGCCAACCTGCGGCCATTTGGCGCCAGGCAAGTCAGGTCGGCAGGTGACGGGGATGCGACTGCGGCCTTCCTGGATGGCTGCGTAGCCATTCAATACAGTTTCAATGTCGCCGAGAAGAAGGGGAAAGAACTGGCGGGCGACGATCCGATGTTTTTTGCCAAAGGCATTCTGATCGTCGTGCCAGACAAGATGTGGCCGGCCGACTACGCGGAGCGTGGGCTGGTGCTGTCCGCCGAAGACGTCAAATCGCATTCGAGCTGGACACACGGCAAGGATCGAGCCAAGGTGGACACGCCGGTCGACAGCATAGGCATCCTCCAGGCGACGGAGGTGTTTGCTCCGGGCTCTTTGGTTGCTATCCCGACCAGTGAACAGAAGAAGCTTGACGGCGACTTCGACGGGGACGCGGTCATCATCATCGGCGACCGACCGCAGCTTTATGAGCATGTGCGGCAGTTCGATGAGAAGGAGCAAGCGCGCGGCGTTCGCTCACTCAAGCCGGCGAAGTCGCATACCCCGGCGCTTAAGGACGATAGCTACCAATTCAGTCGTGCCCGCCAGATCCTTGCCACCACGCAGGACGTCCTGGAAACCTATAGCTGCCTGCAGCGAAACTTTCTGGCGCAGTCCGACGAGGCGCGACGCTGGTTTGCCGAGCGTGCTGTCTTCGGCACCTACGAAGGCATTCACCACGAGCTTAGGCGGGACATCGCTAACCTGTTGAACGCGGAAGAGGTGCGAGGCCAGGATATCCAGGACACGCTCGCCAGGGCGAGGCAGGAGATCGAGGTCGCCCGGCATCCGGTCGCGCGCGAGATGGCCGCGTTGCTCGTGACCGAGCTCGCGGCATGGGCGGCGAAGGCGGATCAGCAAAACTTGTCCGCAACCGTCGAGACCGTGGACGATTTAAGCCCGTCGGTGAGCCCAGCGCTTGCAAACCTCTTCCAGGAATTGGCAGAGAGCTATCCGGCAACGTCCCAGCCTCGCGACCGCGTCCAGCTTTTGCTCGACCACACTCAAGCCCGGATCGATCCTTCCCCGGATGGCTACAATCCGGACGACCTCGTCGAAAGCACAAGCAACCTGCTGAGCCTCGGCATTAAGGTCGGGACGGATGCCTATAAATCCGACACCGGCACCCGCCGGTTTCTGAAAAAAAGCCATGAGCTGCAGCGGCTCCTATGCCAGACGCCGGGCTTGCAGCCCGTGCCCTACGTCAAGAGCATGGCGGCGACACTCAGCCAGGGCAGGTTCGAAGTCGATGCGACCTTGGAGGAACTGAAGGACAATCCCACGCTGGCGGCTTGCGTCATGGAGGCCTCGATCAAATTCGCCGCACAGAACGGCCTGTTGCCCGAACGCTCCGGCCGCCGCCCTGCCGCCGTGGATTCCGATGTGACGGTAACGCTGAGCCGCCAGGAAGCATCGGAGCAGGCCAAAATCGAGGCGACGCGCGCGAGAGTTGAAGAGGAGGCAATCACCGCAGCGGCAACCTGGGTTGCCGAGAGCCTCAGGCAGGCCGGCATCCCGGTGAACATGCCTCATTTCGATCGCCGGGTGCGATCGGAAGGCTCGATGGCTGAACAGCTCACCGGATTGAACGCCCCCTCTGGCAGCGCGCCGCAGCTGATAAGCAACGCTGTCCGCCACATCTTCGAACTCCCCGACCAGGATTTTACCCGTGGCTTTAAGAAAGCCATCCTGGCCTTCGACGAGCGCGGCTACGCCGAACGCCACACAACCAACTGGTTCAGGATGCGCAATCCGACTTTCAGCGGCATCCAGAGCGTGCTCGCCACACCGCATGGTTATCGCTTCCAGGTTGAGTTCCATACGCCGGCCAGCTACCAAGCCAAGCTCGCCAATCATCACACATACAAGCAGCTGGACCAGCTGCGGCGGGCGGGTCGGGACGCTCCTGCGGAGCAACTCATGCAGCGCGTCACGGAAAACTGCCAGGGCGTTCCAGTCCCCGATGGCGCTCTGGCCGTGCTTCAGTGGGAAGCCGAAGGCGAACGCGGTGCAGGCGCCACTGCGGCCCTGAAATTGCGACCTGTCGGGCAACCAAGCATGCCGCAAACCGTCGGGTCATCACAGGCGAAGGAAGTCGTCGCGGCGCTCGGCAGTCGGCCGGTCGTGCTCGTTGGCATGCCGGGCGCCGGCAAATCCAGCATCGGCCCAGCTCTCGCGAAGCGACTGCAGCTCCACTTCCACGACACGGACAAAATAATCGAAAAGCAGACCCACAAATCGATCTCGCAAATCTTCGAAGAGCAGGGCGAGGCCTACTTCAGGGAGATGGAGGCGAAACTGATCGCCCGTCTGCTGGAGGAAGCGCCCGCGGTGATCGCCACCGGCGGCGGCGCGTTGATGCATGAGCAGAGCCGCCGTCTCATCGGCGACAAGGCGGTCTCGATCTGGCTCGATACCAAGCTGGAGGTTATCAACAAGCGCCTCAAAAGGGATACCAGCCGCCCGCTGCTGCGAGGCCCTGACCCGGAGCAAAAGATCGCCCAACTGATCGATGAGCGCAGACCATTCTACCAACAAGCCGATCTCACCTTCATCCCGCCTCACCAACAAGACAAAAAGAACGCGGATCCATGCCTCAGCGCGCTACACGCCCATCTGTGCCCAACGCGGCCGCCACTCAGCAATTCGCCAATATTGTTGCGTCACCAGGATAAACCGTAGACAAGCACAGGAACTGAAGGGAGCGTGTGAATGAGCCCTCGGTATCGTTTCAAGTCGCAGGGCAGTGAAAACACCGATACGAGGGAGTAATAACCACCGAAGCGGAGTCAGGGGGGCCATCGTCGATGGCCTCATCGCGCGTCCGGATTTGTTGCCCCCCAAACGCCACCGCAGCCGCCAAGCGCTCGCTGGCAAAAGCACTCGCTGACTTGCGTCTGAAAGAATAAAGCACCGTTCCGCACCCGCGCTATATACCTATGGACCGCCAGTTTAGCGGCGATCGTGAACGGGTCTATAACGATGGCGCGGCGAGCCCCCTACCATCTGAATTCATCCATCGGCAGAGTTCGCATACTACGAACGCTTCACATCGAACTGCTTCAATTGCGGCACCGAGCATGACAGCCCCTTCCGATCCCACCTTGCCAGGAAAATGGCGCCTTTAACAGGCTGCTGAAAAACGTTTTTGGTCCGGCCGACTCGTGGCTTTGATTCTGTTTTGTTCGCTTTTCGATTCTCGTTTGGACTCCAATTCCGACTTGCTTGGCAGTCGGTGCACGACTTTTTCAGCAACCTGTTAAAGCCGCCGTCGCATCGATATGAGCAGGCCAGCCCGTACACGACCATCAGTTTTGTGACAGCGTCCCTTCGTTTTTTTTTGAGCCGTCAGCTTCTCGAAAGCTCGCGCTCTTACTTTGAGCAAGTCGATTTTGAACACTGCATCGCAGCCTCTTGAGGGCAATAAAGGAACCGAGGTACCTGATGGTCGGAGCAATTAGAGGTGGAGGTGGCGGCACCGGTGCTTCCTTGGCTCGAGCGGGCCATGGGGATAGGCAGGATGAGCCCGGCGGGCCTTCTGGTAGTGGCCGACCGGTTGGGGAGGGTGGTCGGGACAGCGGTTCGGTCAGTTCCGGAAGTGACCCGCAAGCCGTAGATCAGAGTGCGGCATTCCAAAGTGTTCTGAGTTCCATTGCGGTACAAATGGCGAGCGATACCATGGCTGATTTCGATGACGCCATGGGTGACACGGAAGAGGATGCCTGACGCCGGATCCTTCGGCGTCAGGAGTGTAAGCCGTCAAGTACGGCACAATTCGAACGGAAAGGTAAAATGATATGTCTAAAGTTGCTCCCCCTGCTGGTGGTGGTGCTGCTCCGGCCATTGGCAATATGGCTGCTGAAGGGGCTGGGACTGCCGCCTTCCAGTCGCAAATTGCGGCGCTCACGGCAATGAGCGCAGAGGCGACGGAAAGGAGCGTGATGCTGCGCACCGTTACAACCAACCTTCAATCAATCAAGAAGGTGGCCGACGAGCGCGTTCAGTAACATTGCAAACGGGACGTAGTGTCGTCCCGATCGCTGCCTTGGCAGTGCAATGTGGAGTCAAAATGAGCCGTACGGCCATGCTGTACGGCTCATCTCCTTGTGCGGGAGAGTTCCGTGAATGACGCCATTTCCGTCGATTTCGAGGTGCTGTCGGGCCTCTATTCTGGGCTGACTGGTAATGCGCCTCTGGGGCCGAATGTAATCGGTGGTGGTCTTGAGTCCGATATAATTTTCATCGAGCAAGGGCTAGAGGCGCGTCATCTTCGTATCAGTCTTCTTGGCAATTCGATCGAGGTCGAGGCCCTTGCGGATGGGGTCCGCATAGAGGGCAACCAAAATGTTGCAGCAGGCGAGCGCGTTGTTGTGTCTCTTCCTGTCGTCATTCATGTGGGCGCGATGTCCATTCTCTGGTCCGTTCAAGATGCCGCGCAAAAGCGCCCCATTGGCATGCGTCGCCTCTCAATGCCAGTGATAGCCGTCGTCTTGCTGAGCTGCATTGGAGTCGGCGCGCTCTCAACCATTTTTTCCCTCTACGGCAGCGGCAGTGGATTGAGCGCCAATCCTACTAACCCCGCACCTATATCGAAGGTAACCATCAACCGCCCTGGTGATCAGAGCGTCCAGTTAGCGGCGAAAGCGCTGCAAGACGAAATTGATCGGGCGCAGTTATTCGATATCAAGATCAAATCCGCAGACAGTGTTGTTACCGCCGAGGGCACCGTCACGCCTGCCTTGGTCTCCAAGTGGCAGAAGATCCAACAGCGGTTCGATCATCGCACGAATGGAGCGCTAACACTCGTGAACGGTGTGGTGATCAAAGAGGACAAGGCGCCATCCGCAATCCCCATTGAAGCTGTTTGGCGCGGGAATCTGCCACATCTTCTGATCGGTGGGCAGAAGTATTTCGTCGGCGCTCTATTGGATAATGGATGGATGGTCGATCGGATTGAGGACGCTCATGTGCTGCTGAGCCGAAATGGCCGCGTTGCTGCGCTCCCTTATTAAACTTCCAGGTTCGGTAGGAGAACTCCATGGTCAAGATGTCCAGCTACCCTGTCGGCTCCGGCACCTCGGCGCGCGATCTTAACATCGAGCCTGCAGGAGCAGCCGAGCCGGCCAATGATGGAACCAAGAATGCGGGGAAAATCGCGCTTACGAATATGGAGATCGATCGCGCTCATGCAAATAGTAGCAAGAAGCATGCATCGACTTTGCGGCGTGCGCACGCGCACGATATGCCGCTCGCACGCACGGCCAACGGATCGTTGGGAATTAGTGAAATCGAGGCGGTCACGCGCGTCAGCCCAAGCGAGAGCACTCAGATCAGTGAGATCGAGCCCCGCGCTGCAATGGCCGCTCTTTATGGCCATACTCTCGCACGTAGCCAGCTCTCCTTCATCACGCCACGCCTACGTCATCCGGAAATCCTGCGCGAAGGGAAGCGTGGTGTTCTTCTGGAGGCCTTGGTCGACGCGCTAGCGGCGGTACCTGAGGATTCGGTGGCGCGTGAAGGTATTTCCGCCCTCCAAGAGGAGTTCCGGCGGCTGGTGCTGTTGCGACAGAACCGGAACAGCTTGATCAAGGCGAGCGAAGGTCGACCTGGATGAAGAATAACACTCAAATGTTACGTCATCCCGTCGGGACACACGTTGCCAAAGACCGGTGATGTCGTGCTGATTTCCGAGCAGGAGCGAGATTTGCTCTGCGCCCTTTCCTATGCCCACCTAGCGTGTGGGCAGAGCGCCCAAAGCCTAGCCTTGTTGCGGCTCGCCGTCAGCGACAATTCTCAAGATGTCAGCCTGCTACGGATTTTCGCCTATGCGCTGATTGCTGAGGGTCTCGGCGATGAAGCACTGACGATCCTGGACAGGCTGGACGTACTTGATGACCAGCAATCTTCTCGCGTCCCTCTGACTCTCATGCGTAGCCATGCGCTGCTGCGAGCCCGTCGCATGGACGAGGCGCGAGCCGTTTTCCAAAGCTACGTTTCACTTCGCAGCAGCACAGTTCTTCTCAAACAAACATAAAGAAGGTCGCAATGGCGAACCTCATGCGCAACTTCATCGCGCGAGCGCCGGCCAACCCGGATATAATGGTCGCGTTAATGCTGCTTCTGGCGATCGGCATGATGATCATGCCAATCCCAATCGCGGTCGTTGACGTCCTGATCGGATTCAACCTCGGATTCGCCATACTTCTTCTAATGGTTGCCCTGTATGTCGGCACGCCACTTGAACTTTCTTCCCTGCCCGGCGTCATTTTGATCTCTACGGTGTTCCGCCTCGCGCTTACCATTGCAACGTCGCGACTAATCCTTGCGGAGGGGGAGGCCGGCAGCATCATCCACACGTTCGGCGATTTCGTAATCTCAGGCAACATCGTCGTAGGTTTTGTCATCTTTCTAGTGGTGACCATGGTCCAGTTCATGGTTCTCGCAAAGGGTGCCGAACGCGTTGCAGAAGTGGCGGCGCGATTCACGCTGGACGCTCTGCCAGGCAAGCAAATGGCGATCGATGCCGAGCTAAGGAATGGCCACATCGATGAGCATGAATCTCGTAGGCGGCGCGCCATGTTGGAGAAAGAAAGCCAACTTTATGGCGCTATGGACGGGGCCATGAAGTTCGTAAAGGGCGATGCCATCGCCGGGCTGGTGGTTATCTGTATCAACTTGCTGGGCGGAGTTTCCATCGGGCTGTCTAAGGGTTTGCCCTTCGGCGAGGTGCTGCACCAATACACTCTGCTGACCATAGGTGATGCATTAATCTCACAGATTCCGGCGCTGCTGCTGTCGATTTCATCGGCGACCATAGTCACGCGTGTAGGTGGGGCCGGGAGACTCAACCTTGGTGCCGACATAGCCGGCCAGCTCACCGCCAATACGCGGGCATTGAGGCTGGCTGCTGGTGTCATGGTTGCGATGGGGTTTGTTCCCGGCTTCCCTCTGCCCGTCTTTCTCGTGTTGGCCGCGGTCTTCGCGACGGCAAGTTTTACCAAAGGTGATAAGCAAAACGGCGACAATGCAAATGCTACCACTGCAGCTCCCGGGGAGCCAAAAAAGCAAACCCCACCTCCGGAAGGAGGTCCGATCACCCTGCTCCTTGCACCGAGCCTTGGAGATGCGATCAACCAAACCGAATTGCAACAGCACATTGAACGCGTTTCGGAACTGGTCTCATCTGACCTCGGCATCATTGTTCCTCGCATCCCTGTTGCAGTCGAACAGCAGTTGCCGGACCCGCAGTTCAGGATAGATGTCGAGGGCGTACCGGTCGAACAGGATGCGATTGATCCGACGCAGCTAAGGCTCACCGACGATCTGGCCAATATTGAATTGAGCGGCATCCCCTTCCAGCATGACCCACAAGCGGGCAAGATCTGGGTCGAACAAAGCCATGCATCGGCTCTCAATGACGCCGGCATCGGCTATCACAGTCCCATCGAACTTATTGCATCGCGAGTCCAGGCAACGCTGACGCGCCGTGCGCGGCGCTTGGTGGGCATCCAAGAGACGCGTGAATTGCTGGGCCGAATGGAGCAGAAATATGCCGATTTGGTGAAGGAGGTGCTACGCACGACGCCGATCCCCCGGATTGCCGATGTCCTGCGCCGTCTACTGGACGAAGATATCCCGATCCGCAACACCCGCCTTGTCCTGGAGGCACTGGCCGAATGGGGGGAGCAGGAGCAAAACGTCGCATTGTTGACGGAATATGTTCGTTCCGGTCTGACGCGACAGATCTGTCATCGTTTTGCCAACGCTCAGGGTGTGGTGCCCGCCTTTATTATCGAACGTGAAACCGAGAATTTGGTGCGCAGCGCGATACGTGATTCGGCTGTTGGTCCCTACCTCGTATTGGGGGACGGGCAAAGTGAGATGCTGCTGTCACAAATGCGGCAGATCCATTCGAACCCTGCGCCGGGTCAGCGGCATCCTGTCATATTGGCTTCAATGGATGTCCGACGCTTCGTCCGCGGTTTCCTTACTCGCAACGGGATCGATCTCGTCGTTTTGTCTTATCAGGATCTGGATTCGGAGTTTACGATTCAGCCGGTCGGATCCGTCAAGCTCACCGCTGCAACGAATCATGAAACGTCAGGAGAACGTAACAATTTGCGCGTTGAGCCCAGCTGAAGTGCGTAGCATTAGTCGTAAGGATAGCGGCATTCACATGAGAACAACAGTCGTTTCGCAGCTGCGTTCAGTTCGTCTGGCGTCAGTTCCCTTCGCAATACTTGTCATTCTTCCTCTCGGCGGTTGCGCTAGCTGGGGCACGCAAGCTCTTTCAGTGAAGGACACGCCGTCACCCGAGTTGCTCGGTGCCAAGGATATCAATCCGGCCATGCGCGAACGCATCTTGAGCTCCGTTGGTCAGGATGCTCACGAGCGGGCTTTGCGGGATCAGCTGCAGCAGCAACCAGGCAATGTCGACGCGGCGATCCAGCTTACGAAAGCCCTACTAGCAAGGAAACTCCCGAAGGAGGCCCTTCAGGTGCTCGACGGGGTTTTGATCGCGGCTCCAGGCAACTTGCGCACATTGAACGCGAAGGGAGTTGTGCTCGACATTTGCGGACGGCATGGCGCGGCACAAGCGCTATATCGCCAAGCGCTCAGGAAAGAACCCGGGAACCAGATGTTGGTCAACAACCTTAACCGGTCGCTCGCGCTTGACGAGAAGTCCGGACGGAGTGCGCCGACACGATCGCGGTGACTGGCATTCGCGCGGAAGCTCATCGCAGGCGATCAACATGGTCGCAGCAGCTTTTCATCAGAGTTGTTCCCCATTCTCCCCGCAAAACCTGACGAGTCCGAAATCAGCGCGAAAAAGCGTGGTCCATAGGTACGCGAATTGATCTCTCAAATGCTCAAATCCAGTAAGTGTGCGCCTTCTACGGCAATCAAACAGGGTATGTCTCCGAACGTACGTGCCTCTGCGTTCTTGAAACTTGAAGGCGCAGAAGAGGGTGCTTGTCGCTACGACATGAGATGTGGTTCAGAAAGGGCGCGGCATTTTGTTGTCAATGAAGAACTGGCGCGTGTCTCATCGGGTGATCCAGCTCAGTACCGGGGCAGTGCGGTTCAGCAAGAGCGTCCAAGTGGAATTTTTTCGAGTGTCTATTCTTGTGAAATAGGGCGTATCTTTCAGCTGGCCGACTGGCGCGAAGGGCTATGAAAAAGGGGCCTCTAACCGACCTTTTAGTCGAACGGTTTGAGACGATGCCGCCTCAGCTCCAGCGGGCTGCCCGGTTTGTGTTGGACCATCCGCAGGACGTCGCGTTGATGTCCATGCGCGAGCAAGCGCATTTAGCGGGTGTGTCCCACACGACCATGATGAGGCTAGCGCGATGGCTCGACCTCGACCGCTACGAAGACATGCGCAGCGTTTATGCGAAGGCCCTGCGCACGTCTGCCGAATCGCCGCTGCCTGAGCGTCGGCAAGATGGCGATGGCAGTTACTCAACGGTCGGAGTCGTCGCGGGCACGCTGGCAGCGGAAATCGCGAGGCTCGGGGAATGCGCGAACGCGATGCAGCTGACGGCTGCTGCCAGTGTCCTTGCCGAGAGCCGAAATCTCTTCAGCCTTGGCTTGCGCGCAGAGCATCCGGTGGCACAGCATTTTGCCTACACGCTGTCACGGCTCGGCCGGCAGGCGGTCGTTCTTGATGCGGCCGGGGGACTCGGCATCGATGCCTTGCGAGGTGTCGGGAAAGGCGACGTAGTGCTGGCGGTAGGCATCGAGCCTTACTGTCGTGCAACCATCGAAACGGCTAGGCAAGCAGCGCGCCAAGGAGTGGCTGTGGTTGCCATCACCGACAGCAGCGTATCGCCGCTCGCCCGTATGGCCAAGGCAAGCGTCATTGTAATTAGCAATCCTCAATCCTTCTTCAAAAGTATCGCGCCGGCTCTGGTAGCAAGCGAGATCTTGGCCAAGTTGATCGCTGCCAAGTCCGGATTGAATGTCTATGAGGTCGTGAAGGAAATCGAGCGCCAGCTGGCGGAGCTCGATGTCTTCTGGAAACGATAGTGGAAGCGCAGCGGGTGGGCGAAATGTAATCCAAACCGCTGGTACCGGGATTAGCGCGTTTCCGGAAATTACTTGATGATTACCCGCGTGATTATCCGCGCGAGACGACATGGAAGGCTGCGCCTTTCGCAAGCGCCTGAGGCAATACGCACGCTCACCTAGGTTGCCGCGCCGCAAGGCTGCATAGGCGAGGCGCGGCATTACCAGATCCGACAGCTTCGCAACGGCGGCTGGACGGGGCTCGTCGAACGGGAAGATCGGCGGGCCGTGCAGCGAGTTCCTCCTTCGCGCCTGGAGGGATGATCTCGACTGGTCCTGCCGCGCTCTCGGTCCGTCAGCCTGTCGACAGCTGAGCCCCATAGAACAGTTTCCAGCCGCCAGGGCGGCTTGAGCTGCTCGGAACAGGCAAGGGAGATACGATGGGTCCCTTTAGCAATATCAATCGGTCCCACGTCTCAGATTTCGCCCGCACAGACGATGCAGGCTCGCAACAGCAGCAGACCGACCAGGCGCGTTTTCAGGAGCATCTGAACGCGTTGCCGCCGGGCCAGCATCGGCAAGCTGTTCCAAACAGCCGTCTCGCCAGGCGGCGGACCGGCTCAAATGCAGATGCGGTTGGACCGAGGATGCTGCAAGAGGAGGGCGCCGGGGAAGGCGGTTCGCACTTGCCCTTTGCTCCACCAGCTCACTCACCTGCGCAGAGTTTTGACCAGGACGAGCTCTTTGCCGCCGCCGACCGCGCCGGGCCGTTGCCGGCCGCAAGTTTCGCTTCGGCGCAGTTCTGGCAGGATGCGGAGCGGGTGGTCCACTCAACCGCGCAAAGTGTCGATCAGCCGCGGAGCCGCGCAGCGATTGGGCGCGGTTACGAAGCTTCGAGTTCCATGCCGCCGCCGCGGGTCAACCTGCCCGCCACGGGATTTGGAAGCGCACCCGATCGCGTGAGCCTCCCTCACGTCGTCGCGGACGCATATCGGCCTGCGGCCAATCAACAGGGCGATCTGACCGGCGCGCGCCATACAACGCCCGCCGCGGCGTCGCACCAGGCTTCCGTCGTTCAGCAAACGCGCCGCCGCAAGCGCGGCCGCGAGCACCCGGACGATGTGCTTTTTGCCGCCTACCGTGCCGAGGCGGCTAAAACAGCCAAGGTGGGTGAAAGCTCGATTGCTGGCGATATAGTGGCGCTGCGCAAGTTCAGCAAATGGCTTGACGAGAACCACCAGAGCCAAATCAACGGTCGGATTGAGGATGGGCAGCTGGTCGGTCTGGTGAAGGACTTTGCGGGCAACGATGCCGTACTGCTGGGCGACACCAAAGTGGCGTTGGGAAGGCTCCGGCAGCATTCTGCCGGACAGCCTGTGACGGCTGCTTCGGCTGTTCGACCCGGCACGAAGGACGATGAGGAACTCTTCGCCCAATACCGGGCAAAAGCCGTGGTCAAAGGATCAGCCGTGAGGCGCGATCTAGCGGCCTTACGCAAGTTCAGCAAATGGCTCGCCGAGAACCACCGCACGCAAATCGCCGGCCGGATTGAGGACCCCGGGTTGGACGCGCTGGCGAAGGACTTCGCGGAGCGCGATGACGAGCGTATCAATCCGGCGTTGAAGAGGCTCCGGCAAGCTTCTGCCAGACAGCCTGGGACGGCTGCTTCGAATGTTCGACCTGGCACCAAAGACTATGAGCAACTCTTTGCCCAGGCTGCCGGCCTCGAAGAAGGGACCAGGGGAGGCGATTTGACCGGCGCGCGCCAAACAATGCCGGCCGCGGCGCCGCACCAGGCTTCCCTCGTTCAGCAAACGCGCAGCCGCAAGCAGGTCCGAGAGCACCCGGACGAGGCGCTTTTTGCCGCCTACCGTGCCGAGGCGGCGAACACAGCCAAGGTGAGTGGACCCTCGATTGATCGCGATACAACGGCGCTGCGCAAGTTCAGCAAATGGCTGGCCGAGAACCACCAGAGCCAAATCGACGGTCGGATTGATGACGAGCAGCTCGACAGCCTGGCGAAGAACTTCGCGGGCAACGATGCCGGACTACTGAGCGACACCAACGTGGCGTTGGGAAGGCTCCGGCAGGCTTCTGCCGGACGGCCTGTGACGGCTGCTTCGACTGTTCGACGACCCGGCACGAAGGACGATGATGAACTCTTCGCCCAATACCGGGCAAAAGCCAGGGCCCACCTCAAAGAACCAACCGTGAGGGCCGATCTAGCGGTGCTGCGCAAGTTCAGCAAATGGCTTGACGAAAACCACCGGACGCAGATCACCGGCCGGATTGAGGACCCGGGGTTGGACGCGCTCGCGAAGGACTTCGCGGAGCGCGAGAGGGCGCGTGTCAACCCGGCGCTGAAGAGGCTCCGGCAAGCTTCTGTCGGAGAGCCTCTGACGGCTTCGAATGTTCGACCTGGCACCAAGGACGATGAGGAACTCTTCGCCCAATACCGGGCAATAGCCGTGGCCCGCCTCAAAGAAGGAACCATGTGGCACGATCTAGCGTCGCTGCGCAAATTCAGTGCATGGCTTGACGAGAATCACCGGACTCAGATCGCCGGCAGGCTAGATGATCGGCAGTTGGACAGTCTGGCGAAGGACTTTTCGGGCAACCATCCCAAACTACTGAGCGAAATCAACGTGGCGTTGGGAAGGCTGCGGCAAGCCTATGCCGGACAGACTGTCACAACAGCTAAAACTCGCCCCGTCAACGAAGAGAACCAGGTGATCGAAGATGCATGTCGGGCAGCTGCAAGCAGGTACGGTCAAGTCACGCTAACGATCTATCGGAGTCATTTGTGTCGTTTCAACGGGTGGCTTAGTCAGAACTTCGGCAAGGGCATTGCCCAGATTGAACCCGCGGTGCTGAGCCGGGCGGTTGACGAGTACAAGAAGAACGCAGCCCCCGTCTTCGGCACAGCCTGGGGCTTTCTGCAGAAATACCGGCAAATGGTCGCAGCCAACAATGCGCTGGGCTTGGCAGCCCATGGGCAAGCGGCCCCGCGCGAGCAGCCAAGCGGCCCGCCCACTGGAACTG
>NZ_JAVIJF010000044.1:0-18914 GCF_033977145.1 Mesorhizobium montanum
CGCTCTTTGACGTATCCATGCCAATGCGAATAAGTTTATCCACGGACGGTCTCCCTTGTTGAGATCTGCAACGACCTCATTCTGGCACATTGCGATGCCGTCGGGGGCCGTCCACCCCAACACGTACCTCAGTACGCTCCGCTCCGGTTCTCGGACGCCACCATTTTCGGCTCGGCCTGACCTGAATCTCAGCGCAGCTTACTCAAGCCCGATCAGGCGACGGATACGGGCGACATCGGTGCCGATGAAGGACTGCATGCCGATCGCCACCTGTTCCGGCGCCATGGTGTCGACAAAGCGGTGGAATTCGTCATCCGAGAGCGGCTTGCCGTTCCAGTGGACGCGGCAGAACTCCTCCGAGCCGTGGAAATGGCCGGCACCCGCAAGCACGTCATCGACGTAGCGGCCGTAGATCATGCATTCGGAGAACTTACGCGCAGAGCCGACGACGCTGACCCAGTCGCGGCCATGCACCTTCTCGATGCGCTCGCACACCGCGTTAACCGTCTCGCGGCGCCAGGCAATCAGCGTCGAGATGTAGTCGTGGCTCGATGGATTGGCCGGATCGACGCCGAGCGCGGCGCCGGCATTGCGCGACCAGATGCGATGCTCGTCATGACCGTCGTTCGACAGCACGCCGTCGCGACGGAACAGCCGAACCTTGCCGTCGCGCCAGAAGGCGCCGGTGTCGAACGGCTTCAGGAAGGCGACGTCGGAATCGCAGAAGATCAGCACGTCTTCCTTTGCGTGGCCGGCAATGGCGATGCGGCGCAGCTGCTGCACGTGCCAGCCGCGCAACGGCTGCGTTCTGAAACTCAGCCAGATGCGGCGGCGAAAGCCGCTCAGCGGATCGTCGAACACATGCAGCCAGCGCGGCAGCAGATACCGCTCGTCGACGACGCTGCGGCGGCTGCCTTCCAACTGGCGAAACAGCGCGACGTCGCGATGCTCGGTAAGGATATAGTGATGCGCCATGCCGGTGACGTGGCGGTCGATGGTTTCGCACAAAAGGCGGCAGCGTTCGAAATCGGGTGCGTAGCTCGCGGTGACGATCGCGGCCAAGGGCGCGCGCGGCAGCGGTTCGATTGCCGTGGAGGAATCCGGCACGAAGCGGCTGTTCACCGGCGCGCCTCCGCCGGCCGCGGTCCGAGCGACAGCTTCTGCTTGACGACGCGCCACAGGAACAGCGGATTGCCGACGATATAGCGGCGCCACAGGCGGCCGGGTTCGATCCACAGGCGGAACAGCCATTCGAGCCGCAGCCGGCGCAGCCACAGCGGCGCGCGCGGCACCGAGCCGCTCATGAAATCGAGCAGCGCGCCGACGGCGACCGGCAGTGTGCAATGGCGGCTGTCGATGTGGCGCTCGATCCACAATTCCTGGCGTGGAACGCCCATGGCGACGAGCAGCACATCCGGCCGCAGCCTGGCAATGCGCTCGAGGATCGCCGGCTCCTCGGCGGCCGAGAAGAAGCCGTCATGGATGACAACGAATTCGTGCTGCATAGCGAGCGTCGAAAGTTTTGCGCTTGCAGCTTCGGCATTGGCGCGCGTCGTGCCGAGCAGCGCCACCGTCAGCGGGTGCGACGACGCCTGCAGGAAGGCCGGAATGAAGTCGGTACCGTTGAGGTTACTGGGGAAAGGCGCGCCGTAAAGCAGCTTTGCCGCCATGTCGACGCCGACGCCGTCCGGCAGGATGAGGAAGTCTTCCAGCGCTTCGGCAAAGACCTGGTCGGTACAGGCAAGGTTGGCGTTGTGGGCGTTGAGGAAACTCACCTTGGTGAAGCGACGCTCGTCGATCAGCCTTGTGAGCAAGGTGATGGCCTCGTCCCAGCGTATGGCCAGCACCGGAATACCCAAAATGGTCTTGAGCGTATCGAAGCCGAAGGCGGCGCGCGCGGTGTGCATGTTCATGCGGCGACCTCCTGCCTGACGACGCCAAGCTTCTCCAGACCAAGCCCGATCGCGATGTCTAACGCCTTCAACTGGCGGCGATGGAAGGCGATGCCATCGACGTCGCGGATGTTTGCCGCGGCCACCTGGAGAGCGGCTGCGAAAGCAATCGGATCGTCGGTCACCACGCAATTGTCGGGACGATAGCCGATGCCGCGCAGCGAGCGGCTGGTGGCGACGGACGGCAGGCCGAGCTCGAAGGTCTCGATGGTTTTCAGTTGCACCCCGCTGCCTGCGGTGCTGATCAAGGGGATGACGGCGGCGCCGCGCACAAAGGCCTGCGCATCCGGAACCCTGCCGACGAAGGAGACGCCGGGATGCGCTGAGCTGATGCCGGAAGGCATGTTGCCCGCGATCCTGATGCGGAAATCCGGCTTCAGATGCGGCACCACCTTGGTCAGGAACCAGTCGAGCCCGATGCGGTTCGGCTGCCAGGTCCAGGTGCCGATCAGCGCGGCGTCGCAATCGATGCGGCGCCGCGCCTTGCCTGTCGGCGCCTCAGCGCGCGTGACCAACGGCAGCACCGCCGAGCGTCTGTCGGACGCGACGCCGAGTGCCGCGCGGTCTTCCTCGGCCAGCGTGAAGACAAAACGCGCGGCGCCGCAGAGCCGCGTTTCCATGACCTTGAGGAGCCTGGCCTCGCGGCGGAACATCCAGCGTTGAAGCGCGCTGCCGGCCGCGGCGGCATTTTCCTCGGCCGAACAATGCTCGACATTGTGCGCGACGAAGATCGATGGCCGGTCGGCGAGCACCCTTTCAAAAGCACCCGCGAACTGAACCGAATTCAGGACATAGCCATCGAAGGGACCGGCGCGCTCGATGGCGGCGCGGACTTGCGTGTCAGGAACGACGCGCAGCTTGACCGAGGAAAAGGTAAGGCCGGAGAGAACCGCCTTGCCCAGCCAGGCAAGCTTCCGCAGCGGCGAAGCGCTTTCGGTGCGGACCTCGACGGCGTCGAGCACGATGGTGTTTTGCGGATCGGACGGAGCCTTGCCCGGCCAGATGAAGCCGATCACCGTCACGCGCGCGCCGGCGCGCCGCAGCGCGTCGATGATCGCGGCGTTGGCAATCTCGTAGCCCGAGGCGAGAGCGCCATCGGGCACGATCGATGTGGCGAACAGCAGATGCATCTCACCTATCCATTGGTGCAGCCGGTAGCAAAACGCGGTGAAGCCTTGATTAAATGGCACTGTCAAAGGCCGAAGACCCGGCTTTTCTGGCAGCCGGGCGAGAAGGTGATTAACGAAACCTTATTACCGCGATGCTATCGAGGGTTTAAACCCACGCTGCTGGAAACGGATGATCCCTTTGCCGTCCGACGCTTCTGTATCGATCGCGGGGCGGTCGCCGGGGCTTGCCGCCGAGACCGTCGAAGCGGTCGTGACGCTGCCGACCTTCAAGCGGCCGAAGCAGGTGCTGGAGGCCTTGGCTTCGCTCAAGGCGCAGCGGACCGGCAGGCGCTTTGCCGTCATCGTCATGGAAAACGAGGCCGAGGCGCGCGAGGGTGCCGGCGCGGTGCTGCCCCTGTTCGAAAGCGGCGAGATGCCCGGCATGGTGATCGTCGCGCATGAGCGCGGCAATTGCAGCGCCTACAACGCCGGCTGGCAGACGGCGATCCTGCAGTTTCCCAACTTCAAGCACCTGCTGGTCATCGACGATGACGAGATCGCCGCGCCCGACTGGCTGGAGCGCATGTGCAAGGCCGCGGAGACGCTCCAGGCCGACATCGTCGGCGGCCCGCAAGTGCCGGTCTTTGCCGATCCCAGCCACGCCAGATGGGCCGAACACCCGGTCTTTGCGCCGCCTTATCGTGAAACGGGCCGCGTGCCGGCGCTTTATTCGTCCGGCAACCTGCTGGTGGGACGCAACGTGCTGGCGGCCATGGGGCCACCCTTCCTCGACCTCAGGTTCAATTTCATGGGCGGCGGCGATTCCGACTTCCTCAGCCGTTCCGCGCAGAAAGGCTTCGTGCTCGGCTGGTGCGCCGAAGCAAAAGTCGAGGAAGCCGTGCCGGCCCGGCGCATCGAGGCCGACTGGATACGCGCCCGCAGCCTGCGCAACGGCGTGATCTCGACGCTTGTCGAAAAAAAGAAACGGGCCGGCACGCCGCTTGCCGGCCTCAAAGTTTTCCTGAAAAGCCTGGCGCTGCTGGCCGCCTCGCCGCTGCGCGGCGCCATCCGGCTGGCGCGTACCGGCTCGCTGACGACGGGCCTCTACCCGGTCTATGTCGCGCTCGGCCGGGTGCTTGCCGAATTCGGATATGCCAATGAGCAGTACCGGCAGCCTGAGAAGAACTGAGCGCGCGCCGCTCAGCGCCGCCTTCACGCGCGACGGCGTCGCCACGGCGGTCGCGGCGCTTTTGTTCACCGTCATCATCGTCTCTTTCCGGCCGTTCCAGCCGGCCGGCGCGGAACTGACCGGCGACGGCGGCGACATCGTCAACCAGCTCGGTTTCGGCTCGCTCGGCGCGGTCTCGATCTTCTCGCTGCTCGCTTTCGCCGATCCGCGCGTGGTGCGCTCGCTGGTCAGCCCGTCCTGGGCGCTGATGCTGGGCTTTTTCTTCCTGTCGGTGGTGCTGGCCACCGATCCGCCGTCAGCAATGCGCGCCGCCTCATTCACCATGATCGGCATCATCACCATGGCGACGGTCCTGGTGCTGCCGCGCGATGCCGAGTCCTTCGCCAGGGTGGTGATCTTCACCGCGGTCGTGGTGATCGGCCTCTCCTATATCGGCCTGATCGTCTTCCCGCATGAGGCGCTGCATACCGCCGATTCGCAGGAGCCGGAGCATGCGGGCCTGTGGCGCGGCGTCTTCACCCACAAGAACATCGCCGGTCCGGTCATGGCCTGTTTCAGCTTCGCCGGGCTCTATCTCTTCCGGCGCGGCCAGCGCTGGTGGGGCGCCGGCATCTTCTGCGCGGCGATGGTGTTCATGCTGCACACCGGCTCCAAGACGACCGCCGGGCTGATCCCGTTCTCGATCATGATCGTCGTGCTGCCCAGCCTCATCGGCATGCGGCTCGGCACGCCGATCCTGTTCGCGCTGGCAATCATCGCGACCGCCGTCGGCACGCTCGGCATCGTCTTCATCCCCCCGGTGAAACACCTGGCGGCGATCTATTTTCCGAACCTCACCTATACCGGACGCACGACGCTTTGGGAGTTCGCCGGCGAGATGCTGGCGAAGAAGCCATGGACCGGCTACGGCTACGAAAGTTTCTGGGGAACGCCGCTGCTGCTCAACCAGGACCAACCCTTCGACCGGCCCTGGGATATCCGCACCATCGTGCATGGCCATGACGGCTATCTCGACATCGCCGTGCTGATGGGCATACCCGCGCTCTGCGTCGCCATCTACACCTTCCTGATCGCCCCTTTGCGCGACTACATGCGCATCCCGGCGCGTAAGGAAAACATCTTCCTCGGCGATTTCTTCATGATGGTGGTGCTGTTCACGGCGCTGAACGGTTTCCTGGAAAGCTTCTTCTTCCACCGCGGCGATCCCGTCTGGCTGTTCTTCGTGCTGGGCGTGCTTGGCCTCAGACAAGTCTCGCTGCGGCCGATCCCGGTTCGCCGCCCCGGCTGATCGCTGGACGATCGATCTTACGCCGCTGGACTTTTCCAGCGCACCGCAAACGTCTAAGGAAAGCCTTCTCGTGGAGGCTTTCATGACGATCAGGCTCGTTCTCGCCGGTTGCGGCAACATGGGTTACGCCATGCTCTCGGGCTGGCTGAAATCCGCGAAGCTCGAGCCGACGGCGGTGTTCGTGGTCGAGCCCAACGCGGAACTGCGCCAGCGCGCCGAACATCTCGGCTGCCGTGCCGCCGCCGACGCTGCAGGCATTCCGGCCGATGCGGTGCCTGACCTCGTCGTCATTGCGGTAAAACCGCAGATGATCCGCGAGGTAACGGCGCACTACAAGCGCTTCGGCGACGGCAGGACCAGCTTTCTCAGCATTGCCGCCGGCACGCCGGTCGCCACCTTCGAGGAAATTCTGGGCGAGATCGCGCCGGTCATCCGCTGCATGCCGAACACGCCGGCGGCGATCGGCAAGGGCATGATGGTGGTGTTCTCCAACCCGCTGGTCTCCGACGACGTCCGCCGCTTCGTTGCCGAACTGCTTTCGGCAAGCGGTGTCGTGACGACGATCGACGACGAGGGCCTTATGGACGCCGTGACGGCCGTTTCCGGCTCGGGCCCGGCCTATATCTTCCATTTCATCGAGGCGCTGACGGTTGCGGCGGAGAAGGCCGGCCTGCCGGCCGAGACCGCCAAGCTGCTTGCCATGCAGACCGTTTTCGGCGCCGCCTCGCTTGCCGCCGAAAGCGAGGAGGAGCCGGGCGTGCTGCGCCAGCAGGTGACCAGCCCCAACGGCACGACCGCCGCGGCGCTGGCCGTGCTCATGGGTGGGGACCGGCTGACGAAGCTCGTTACTGAAGCGGTGGAAGCGGCGCGGCTGAGGTCGATAGAACTGGGGAAGTAGCCGCCACGCCGTAGAGCACCTCATCCTGCAGTCGGCGCAGGGCGTAGAGTCTCGTCGTCTGGTCCGGCGCGGCGTTGTCCTGCGTCAGCAACTCGCCCTTCCTGACAGCCTTCAGCACCTTGCCGCCTTCGAGCAAACCGACCGGCACCGCGCGTCTCGCCCGGGCATCGGCTACCGTCATCGTCCAGGAGCGGTAGCAAGTCTCGCCGATGGCGTCGAACGTCTCGCCGGCGGCGAGGTCGCGCTTGGCGACCGCGCAGACTTCCGCCACCGGCCTCGGTAGCGGCACCATGTCGGGTTTGCCATGGAGCATGATGCGGGCGGCGGTAAGCGGCACTTCCAGCGACGTCAGATGATAGGGTCGAAACAAGCCGTAGTAAGGGCCCTTGCCGACATGCAGATCGTCCATGCGCTCGACGATACGCGGATGCATCGCCTTGACGATGACGAATACGCCGGGCGCCACGCCTTTGCCGATCGTATAATCGACGACGCCTTTCCTCGACAGAAGGCCGCCATCCTCTTTCGGAATCAGCACCCTGGCCAGTTGATCGCGATCCGCCCTGGGTCCGTGCATGCCCGGGACATCCGGCACCAGCCCGGTTGCGTTGGCGATGGCGCACATCTCGACCATGGTTTTGGAGCCGTCGACGAACTCGACCAGCATGCGCGGGTTCATGTTGCGGCGTTGCGCCTCTTCCCGGTAGTCGTCCGGAACGGCGTCGTGGTTGAGCGGATTGTTCTTGCCCTTGCCGGCCGAGACGATGGTGTAGCCTAGCGCCGAGGCGAATTCGATCAGTTCCATGCAACTCGAGGGCTCGTCGCCCGCGCCGACCGAGTAGACGACACCCAACCGGTCGGCCTGCTGCTTCAGGTAGCAGCCGATGGTCACGTCGGCCTCGACGTTCATCATCACCAGATGCTTGCCATGCTCCATGGCCATGAGGTCGAAATCGGCGGCAACGCCGGGTTTACCCGTGGCGTCGATGACGACGTCGATCAGCGGGTTGGTGACCAGCATCTCGTTCGAGGTGATGGCGATCCTGCCTCGCTCGATCGCCTGGGTGACCCTGGAGGCGGTTTCGGCCTCGGCCGCCATCGCCTCGTCGCCATAGGCGATGCGGATCGCCTGACGGGCGGTGTGCGGGCGCCGCGTGGAGATCGCCGCGATCGAAATGCCGGGCATCAGCATGCCCTGCGTCACCAGATCGGTGCCCATCTCGCCGGAGCCGATGACACCGATGCGCACCGGCCTGCCCTCGGCGGCGCGTCGGGCGAGATCGCGGGCAAGCCCGGTCAGGGCGACATTGGTCATGCAAGAAGATCCACGCTTTTGCCTCTGGCCGCAGTACAGGGAACGATCCCGGTTTGCCAACCAAACCGATCGGCATGGCGATTTCTTGCGCATGTCTTGCAAAGTCGCAGCAGATTTTTCCCAGCTAATGTTGGACGATCTAACGCCGGGCGCCTTGCGCGTGGCGGCTGCACGAATCGTCATTTGTTTCAGACCATTAACCATAGCGGCCTGTTTTGGACTGGGAGTCCATGGCTTGTGGCACCCGGTTCTGTGCCATTTTTGCTACAGGCACTGGCACTAATGCCTCGAATTCAACTTTGAAGAGGTGTCTAATCCATTATGCCCTCACATCCTCGAAAAATCTGATAGATACTGGCCGCAAGCTCCGGTGGCAGGCTTGGGCAAATAAGCGCCAATAAAAAACAGAATGGCGCGGGGATAGTCGCGGGGTAGAAATGACCAGGATGGGTAAAATTACCGTCGGCTGGCGGGTTGCGCTTGCCATTACGGTGTCGATGCTGGCTTGCGGTAGCGCCAGCGCACTCACGCTCAAAGAAGCCGTCGCAGTCGCTGTGGAATCCAATCCAGAGATTGGGCAGGCGATCGAAAACCGCGAAGCGATCGAATTCGAGCTGCGTCAGGCAAAAGGCCTGTATCTTCCCAGCGTCGATCTGGAAGCGTCGACCGGCGTTCGCCGCCTGGACAATGATACAAGGCGTGCGCTCGACCAGTCTCACGACGCGCTTTATCCGAACGAGGCCGACCTGACGGTCTCGCAGACGCTTTATGACAGTGGCGCAAGGCGGGCCGAATTGAATCGCCAGGCCTCGCGGGTCGATGGAGCTTCTTTCCGGGTTCTGGAACGGTCGGAATTCATCGGGCTTGCGGTCGTCCAGGACTATCTGGAATACATGCTGCAGGCGTCGATCGTGGCCGAGGCCAAGAAGAACCTTGGCTTCCATCAGTCCATCCTCAGCGACATCAAGCAAGGCATCGCGGGCGGCGCGCTCAACGACGCCGACCGGCAGCAGGCCGAGGAACGCCTTTATGCCGCCAAAGCGCGGATGCAGGAGGCAACCGAAGAACTCGAAGCGGCCAAGATCCGCTTCTTCAAAAATGTCGGCAAGCCGCTGACCAGCGCGTCGCGGCCGGCCGATGTCTCGGCCGCCCTGCCGCGGTCGCTGGACGATGCGATCGGGCTCGCCAGGCAGAACAATCCGCGTGTCCATATGGCCAACAGCGATATCGACGCGGCGTCTTCGCTGGTCGACGCGGCGCGGGCGAAATACGGCCCGACGGTTACCGCCGAGGGTGTTGCCCGGGGCGGGTATGACATCGACGGCGACAATGGCGACGCGAGCGACCTGCAAGCCCGGGTGGTGCTGCGCTGGAACCTCTATCGCGGCGGCATCGACAAGGCCAATGAACAGGAACAGATCCGCCGCACCAGCGAGCAGCGTCTTGCGCTGCACCAGGTGCTGCGCGAGATCGAGGAAGCCGTCCGGACCTCATGGGACCGCCGCTTCCGTCAGGCCGACCTTGCAAAGACGCTGCGGCAGCAGGCGGCCACCAATGAGAAGCTCGTCGCCTCCTATCGCGAGCAGTTCAAGGTCGGGCAGCGCTCGCTGCTCGACGTGCTCGATGCCCAGAACACGCGCTTCAACACCGCAACGCTGGCCGACACGTCGTCCTACGCGTCGCTGTTCGCGGAATACCGGTTGCTGGCCGCGACCGGGGAATTGCTGAAGACGCTCAACATCCAGCCGGCCAAGCAGGCGGACGCCTATGCGCGTACGGAGTTCGGAGTGCCGGCAACGGCCGACACCGAGACTTATGCGCGGACGCCGTCCGAACAGAAGAACGATCTGCCATTCGACATTCTCGCGCCGGTCAGGAAGAAGTAGCTAATGTAAGCGTCGATCTTTCAGTCCTTCGGGGCGGATCGTGAACCAGCAACCTAACATCCTTTCACCCAAGGAGGCCTTCAAAGCCTGCTTCTGCGCTGTTGCGGCCTATCTCGGCAGGCCGAGCGCGGAAACCGTGCTGTTCGCCGGCGTGCCGATTTCGGATACCCGCATCGAGCCGGACGAAATCCGCCATCTGGCCGAACGCATCGGCCTCGAAGTCCAGGATTTCAGCCATCGCGATTTCCTGCGCGGCCGCTTCGATCTCCCGGCCATCGTCTTCCGCGTCAGCCAGTTGCCGGTCGCTCTCCTGGCGGAAATCGAGGGCGGGCAATATCTGACGGCGCCACAGGAAAACGGCCGCACCACGATCGACAGATCGGAACTTGCCGAAAGCTATATCAGCGGCGGCACTTCCTTTTCGATCACCTATGCCAACGCGGCCGAAGAGATGACGGTCGGCACCGCCGCGCGGATCGAAAGGCGGCACTGGCTTACCGGCACCATGGGGGCGTTCTGGCGCACCTACTCGAAGGTGGTGCTGTCGGCGGTCTTCATCAATCTGCTGGCGATCGCCTCGCCGATCTTCACCATGAACGTCTACGATCGCATCCTGCCGAACAAGGCGATCTCCACGCTGTGGGTGCTGGCGCTCGGCATCGGCGCGGCGATCCTGTTCGACCTGCTCCTCAAGACGGCCAGGGCGTCACTGATCGACTATGCCGGTCGCAAGGCCGATCTGCGGATTTCCTATCTGCTGTTCGAGAAAGTGCTGAATTCTTCGCTTTCGGCCCGGCCCGGGTCGACGGGCGAATATGCAAACCGTGTCACGCAGTACGAGTTCGTGCGCGAGTTCTTCACCTCGAACACCATCAGCGTCTTCATCGATACGATGTTCGTCTTCGTCTTCCTGCTGGTGATCTACGCCATCGGCGGCTGGCTGGTGATCATACCGGCGCTGGCCTTCGTCATCTCCGTCATTGTCGGGCTAATCACGCAGCAGCGGATCGGCAAGCGGGTCGCCGCCTCGATGAACGAGGCGTCGCAGCGCCAGGCCCTGCTGGTCGAATCCATTTCCACGCTCGAGACGATCAAGTCGCTGCGCGCCGAAGCCTATCTGCTGCGCAAATGGGGCGAGCACTCGAAGAACGCAGCCAACACGTCGGAGAAAATCAAGGAACTCTCGGCGGCGGCGGGTAACATCACCGGCGCCATCCAGCAATTCGTGACGGTCGCCCTGGTTGTGGCCGGCGCCTACGCGTTCTCGGAAGGTCAGGTCTCGACAGGCGCCATCATCGGCACCGTGATGCTCGCCGGCCGGGCCGTGGCTCCGCTCGGCCAGATCGCCATCACGCTTGCGCGGTTCCGCCACGCCATGCTGTCGCTCAGGATCATCAATACGATCATGTCGCAGCCAGAGGACCGCCCGGACACGGTCGGTTTCGTCAACCGGCCGATCCGTAGCGGCGCGCTCGTCTTCAGGAATGTCGGCTTCGCCTATCCGGGCACGGAAAACGAGGTGCTGAGCGGACTCAACATCGCGGTCAGGCCCGGCGAACGCATCGGCATCATCGGCCGCATCGGTTCCGGCAAGACCACGATGGGCCGGCTGATCGGCCGGCTTTTCCTGCCGACGTCGGGAGAGCTGCTGCTCGACGGCATCGACATCCGCCAATACCACCCGTCGGAGGTTCGCGCCGCGGTCGGCGTCGTCGCGCAGGCCGGCGACCTGTTTTCGGGAACCATCAAGGAAAACCTTTTGATGGCGGCTCCGGAAGCGACCGATGAGGAGATCATCGATGCGGCGAAAGCCGCGGGCGTCGACGACTTCGTCTCGCGGCATCCGCGCGGCTACGACATGAATGTCGGAGAGCGAGGCACAAATCTCTCGGGCGGGCAAAAGCAGGCGGTGGCAATCGCTCGGCTGCTTTTGACCAAGCCGAAGATCGTCTTCCTGGACGAGCCGTCGGGTTCGATGGATCTCGCTTCCGAACGGCAGTTGATCAAGCAGCTCAAGGTGGCGTTCGACCGCAACACGACGCTGATCGTATCGACCCATCGCTACAGCATGCTGGAACTTGCCGACCGTCTCATCGTCATCGAGCAAGGCCGCATTGTCGCGGACGGGCCAAAGGAACAAGTCATCCAGGCACTGCAAAAGGGCAATGCCTGACCGGAACGTATGGACATGCTTGCAAGGCAAGATCGGCCACCATTTTTCGCCTCGGCGTCCGTCTACATCGTCGGGGCGCTGTTCGTGTGCTTCACCGCCTGGGCATCGTTTGCCGAGGTGGATGAGATCGCGCGCGGCGAAGGCAAGGTGATACCGGCCTCGAAGACGCAGATCATTCAGGCCAGCGAGCCCGGCGTGGTGCAGGAGATTGCCGTCAAGATCGGCCAGACCGTCAAGAAGAACGACCTCATCATCCGGCTCGACAACTCCGGCAATACTTCGAGCCTTGGCGAAGAGAAGGCCAAGGCGCGAGCGCTGCAGGCACGCATCGCGCGGCTGCAGTTTGAGCAGAGCGGCAATGTCGAAGGGGCGTTCCCCTGCCCTGCGGAGATCCAGAAGGTCGCGCCGGAAATCTGCGACAACGAGCAAAAGCTGCTCGTCGCGCGTCGCGACAATTTCGAGGTGAAGCTGTCCGTTCTCAAATCGCGACTCGACCAGCGCGAGAAGGAACTCGACGAGGCGACCGCCAACGCCGATCGCCTGTCCAAGAGCCTGGCCGTCACCGACCGGGAAGCGGCGCTGGTCGAGCCCATGGTCAAGAAAGGCCTGATGGCCAAGACCGAACAGATCCGCGTCGAGCGGGAACAGACCGACCTTAGCGGACAGCTGACCCTTGCCGGCGAGACCATCAAGAAGGGCCAGGGGGCAATCACCGAGGCGCAGCTTCAGGTGAACGAATTGGGCCTGCAATTGCAGCAGGAAGCGTTGAGCGACCTGACGCAGGCGCTCGCCGATCTTTCCGTGGTCGACGAAACCATCCGCGGCGCCACCGACGCGGTGGCGCGCACCGACATCCGCTCGCCGGTCGACGGCATCGTCAACACGCTCGACGTCAACACGCTCGGCGCCTTCGTTCAGCCAGGCGCAGTGGTGGCCGGCATCGTGCCGACATCCGAGACGCTGCTGGTCGAAGCCAGGGTTTCGCCGCGCGACGTCGCCTTCATCCAGCCGGACCAGGAGGCGCTCATCAAGGTCACGGCCTATGATTTCTCGATCTTCGGCGGCATCGAGGGCAAGGTCTCCAACATCACCGCCGACAGTCTCGTCGACCAGAAGACCGGCGAACCCTACTACCAGGTGCGGGTCGCGACCGAGAAGTCGACGCTGACCAGAAACGGCAAGGCCTACTCGATCATCCCCGGCATGATCTGCTCGGTCGACATCAAGACCGGACGCAAGACGATCCTCAACTATCTTTTGAAGCCCATCAACAAGGCGCGTCAGGAGGCGATGAGTGAGCGATAGCGTCATCCACCCGGATACTCCGCGCGAACGGCTGCTGCCGGCGCTCGCGGCCGAGGATTTCGGCCCGGAGTTCCGGGTGGTGGCGCGCGGTGGCGTGCGTCGCGGCATCCGGCTGGAACGCGCCTTCTGGGTGTCGCTGAAGCAGATGGCGGAAAGCCGCAAATGCACGATCGGAATGCTGGTCGAGGAGATCGCCGAGCATCATCCCGACCAGGGCAATCTCACCTCGGCGATCCGGGTCGCCTGCATGCGCGGCCTCACCGAGGAAAGCATGGAACTGCGCAAGCTTGCCTCGATCCGCACGATCAACGCGATCCTGATCGCCTGCCCCTCGCCCGCCTTCGCGCTGTCTTCGTCGAAGAAGATCCTGGCTTTCAACACACCGTTCCAGCAACTGGTCAGGCGTCAATTGCCGAGCGTGCCCGGCGAGGATGGGCGGCAGGACCTGAAGCTGGCCCTCGACCTCAATGTTCCAGACATCTTCGCCCGGCTCGACGCCAATGGCGAGACGCCCGTCAGCACCGGCTTCGTCATCGGTGCCGGCGAGCGCCGCTATCGCGGCCAGCTTAGCGCCGTGCGCGCGCCCGTCACCGAGCCGGAACTGCTGATGGCCTTCGTCTTCAACGGCTAGCTTTGACCGGCCATGCAGCGTTTGCGCCGGCACGTCGAATGCGTTGAAGACCCGCTGAAGCCTTCGTCTTCGTCATCCTATGGCGAAGCAAGGAGCGGAGCGACGCAGCGCAGACCATAGGATCCATGCCGTTACATTGAAGCTTTGCCAGCGGTACAGAATTCTGCTCCGCTGCACCCTACGATTAAAGTAACGGCATGGGTCTTCGATCCGCTTCGCGTCGCTACGCCCAAGGATGACGACGTTGGGAAGGCCTCGGTCAATTGCGAACGTTGCGGCGCGCTTTCCTTCAACAGCTCCGCCCGACAAGCAGCCTATTTCGCAACACCGGATGTCGCGGACGTCACATCCATATCAGGTGAAGTGCCTTCGCCGGGCGCTACCGTCGTGAAGCCACCGGTGATGTCGGCGATCTGAGCACCGGACTTCGACCCGTGTATCCAGGCGCGATCCGTGCTGAAGGAATAGAGCGGAACATAGTCGGGCAGATCGCTGTCGCGCACAACGGCGTTGCTAAGACTGTCGAGGATGAAGGCGCCGCTTCCCGTGCTCACCGACAGAACGGCATGGAAGAACTTGCGGCGGCGATCCTGGAGCACCACGAGCGACATGCTCTGCGCCGGGATGCCGGCACGCAGCAAGGCCGCCATCTTGAGTATCGCGAAATCCTCGCAATCGCCGGCGCGATGTTCGAGGACTTCCGAAGGCTTTGCCCAGTAGTCGAGCTTGCCATAGACGACGCTGTCCTTGCGATAGGCGATCAGCCGGTTGATGCTGCTGTTGACGAAGGTCAACTTGTCGCGAAAACCCTTGTCGGCGGCAATGTTGATGATCTCGGCGAAAGCCGGGCTTTCGCGGTCGCAGGGGCTGCCCGCGGTGCAATCGACGATGGCCTTGTAGACGGGAGCCCAGCGCGCGGCGACCGGGAAGTTGCGCATCGACAAAGCGACGGAGCCGAAAACACCGGGGATGATCGAGGCGGTCTGGATCGGGTCGATGCCGGCATTGGCCACGGCAGTCGAGACCTCATGAGGCGTCGCCGGCGCATAGCCAGCCGAAATGTCCGCGATCCGGTACGCGGCGGCCGGCTGCCAGGACTGCGGCCGGGCCAGTGAAACACCGCCCAGGCTGGCCGGCGCAAGCGCCTTTTGCAGGACCGTATCCGCGCCCGAATTGGGGCTCGCCGATGATGGATTTGCCAGACTGGCAAGGCCGAGCGCCAGCAAGAGTACCTTGATCCCCGTCATTCCCGGGGCTGCTTTTTGTATTTTCATAACGCCCACCTTTGACTGTGGACGCTACCAATCTTGTCTCAAATTATCGGAAAGGAAGGTGGGTAAATTTCCGCGAATCAGTCTATTCTATTTTCAATCAAATTTTATTCAAATTTATACTTTAATTTACCAAGCCGACGATGCGTGCCGCAGTCAATCCCGCATTCCTTAAGAGTATGCATATCTGGATATATCATGACGATTTACCAAGTGTAAAAAATGCGATTCTATACATATTCCAATATATGAAATCAATTGAAGGTCTGTTGCAAAGTCCGAGCCTCACATGTCTCTTTCCGGGAAATGCCGGAGGGGCTTTAGCTATGACGACCAATATCGAATTCGACGCCGTTTCAAATTCCTGGGACGAGCATACGAGCGTTGGGGAAAATCCGATCTCGACGGGTGTCCAGGTCGCGCAGGCCGCCAGCGGCCAGGCGGCTAGTGAGCCGGTGCCGGTCGATGTCGGCAGCGGCACGCCGGCGCAAGGCGCGGCCAATGCTCAGGGGGCAAACCCGCCCGCGGCGGACGCCAAGGCTCCTGCTTCCAACGCTTCCGCAAGCGCACCGGCGGCAAATGCGGCGGCAGCGAATGCCCCGCACGAATATCACGTTGAGGCCGGCAACGTCGTAAAGCTTCCGGCCAGCGTCTCGATCGACAACATCAAAGTCGACGGACACGATCTCGTCCTCACGCAGCCCGACGGATCCCAGATCGTCATCAAGGACGCCGCGCTGAATGTGCCGACCTTCATCCTCGGCGACGTCGAGGTGCCACGCGTCGCCCTGATCGCCGCGCTCGAGGCAAGCCATGTCGATGTCGCCTTCGGCGCCGATGGCTCGATCTCGGCCGGCGGAAATGGCTCGCCGGGCAGTGCAGGCGGAAATTTCGAACAGCCTCCCGGCGGCATCGGCGACGGCTTCGGCCTCTCCGCCCTGCTGCCGCCGACGGACCTGGCGTTCGGCCAGCCGGACCATCGCGAGCTGTTCCCGGGGTTGGCACCGGACCACACGCCGACGATCCTCGACCTGACGCCGTCCGTCGAGGGCGGCGACACCACCGTCGATGAGAAGGGCCTGCCAGCGAGCTCCGGCTCGGAAGGTTCGGGCGAAGCGGCGGCGCCAGGCGCCGACGGCGACCCCTCTGAACACAATACGGGTACCTTCACCATCAACTCGCCCGACGGTATCGGTTCGCTGACCGTCAACGGCCAGGTGATTTCGGCTGCCGCGCTCGCCAACAGCGGATCGACGCCGATCGAGATCACGACGCCGCTCGGCAACACGCTGACAATCAACGGCTACGACGCCGCCACCGGCCAGGTGAGCTACACCTACACGCTGCTGCACAGCGAGCCCCACCCCGGTGCGGGAATCGACTCCATCTTCGACAACATGACGGTGACCGTCACCGACAGCGACGGCGACGTCTCCCTTCCGGGTACGCTCTCGGTCCAGATCGTCGACGACGTGCCGACGGCCAACCCGGACGCCAACAGCGTCGCGGCGGGCAGCCATGCGGAGATCTCGGGCAACGTGATGACCGGGGCCGGCGAGACCGATCCGTCCACGAGCGCGGATGTGAAGGGCGCTGACGGCGCCAGCGTCACCTCCGCGTTTGGCACGGGCGCGGCGCAGGACGTGACGTCCGCCGCCACCGGCACCACGATCGCGGGCCAGTACGGCACGCTGACGCTCTATTCGGATGGCCACTATACCTATGACCGCGCGGCGAACACGCCAGGTGGCGTGAACGATGTGTTCCACTACACGCTGACGGACGGCGACGGCGACCAGTCGAACACCACGCTGACGATCAATATCGGCAATGAGCCGCCGAGGCTGGGCGATATCCCGGCTGCGGGTGCGGCCGGTGCGATCGTGTACGAGGCGGGACTGGCGAGCGGTACGCTGCATGACGGCTCGAACGCGGTGAGCGGCACGATCGGCTTCACCTCGCAGGATGGTGTGAACTCGGTGACGCTGGGCGGCCACGCGCTGTCGAGCGATTCGGGCAACCCGACGACGTTCACGGACACCACCACGGGCGGCACGGTGAGCGCGTGGTACGAGTACACCGGCGCGACCGGCACTGGCACGATCCATTACACCTACACGCTGACATCAGACTTCCATAGCGCCACGGGTGGCGATGGGGCCAATACCGAAGCGGCACCCAGCTTCGCGGTCGTTGTGACCGACCTGGATAACCAGCCCGCCTCCGGCAACCTGGTGATCAATGTCATCGATGACGTGCCGGCGGCCAAAGCCGATACGGACGCAGCACAGTCCGGCGAGACGGTGACGGGCAATGTCGAGACCGGCATTAGCACCCATGGCACCGGCGCGGCGGACACGGCGGGAGCGGACGGGATCGCATCGATCGCCTGGAGCGGTTCGGTCACGAACGCCGGCGTGACGACGGTAACCGGCGCGCATGGCGTGCTGACGGTCCTCGCCAATGGCGATTACAGCTATCAGGCCAACCCGAACACGACGGCGGGCAATGACGTGTTCAACTACACGATCACCGACGGCGACAGCGACACCTCGCCGGCGACGCTGACGATTGCGGTCGCCAACGGCCAGCCGCAGGTATCGCCCGCGCTCGCCGCAGTGGACGAGGCGGGCCTCGATACGACGCCGCCGGCCGGTGACCTTGGCCCGGGGACGGTAAACGGCTCGCATGCGGGCGACGGCTCGGAGACGACGACAGGGACGCTGACCTTCTCGGACCCCGACGGGGCGACCGTGACCGGCGTTGCGACCGGCAATGTCGGCAGCGACGTGAGCGGCAATGTCGGCACGAACATCAATGGGACGTACGGCATCCTGCATGTCAACGCGGATGGCACCTACACCTACACGTTGACCAATCCGGAAGCGAATGTTCCGGCAGGCAACGACGGCGCCAACGTGCAGCCCGGACAGGACGTGTTCACCTATACGGTGAAGGACGGGTATGGGAACACCAGCACCTCGACGATCACGATCTCGATCAAGGACGACGTGCCGACGGCGCATAACGACACGGACGCGGCGCAGTCCGGCGAAAAGGTGACGGGCAATGTCGAGACCGGCATTAGCACCCATGGCACCGGCGCGGCGGACACGGCGGGAGCGGACGGGATCGCATCGATCGCCTGGAGCGGTTCGGTCACGAACGCCGGCGTGACGACGGTAACCGGCGCACATGGCGTGCTGACGGTCCTCGCCAATGGCGATTACAGCTATCAGGCCAACCCGAACACGCCGACTGGCACTGACGTGTTCAACTACACGATCACGGACGGCGACAGCGACACCTCGCCGGCGACGCTGACGATTGCGGTCGCCAACGGCCAGCCGCAGGTATCGCCCGCGCTCGCCGCAGTGGACGAGGCGGGCCTCGATACGACGCCGCCGGCCGGTGACCTTGGCCCGGGGACGGTAAACGGCTCGCATGCGGGCGACGGCTCGGAGACGACGACAGGGACGCTGACCTTCTCGGACCCCGACGGGGCGACCGTGACCGGCGTTGCGACCGGCAATGTCGGCAGCGACGTGAGCGGCAATGTCGGCACGAACATCAATGGGACGTACGGCATCCTGCATGTCAACGCGGATGGCACCTACACCTACACGTTGACCAATCCGGAAGCGAATGTTCCGGCAGGCAACGACGGCGCCAACGTGCAGCCCGGACAGGACGTGTTCACGTTCACGGTAACCGACGGCCTTGGCAATACCTCCACGTCGACCATCTCGATCAATATCACGGACGATGTTCCCTCGATCGCGCTGAGCGGCACGCCGGCGCCGACGCTGAATGTGGATGAGAGCTATCTGACGGCGGCGACCAACGGCGTTGCCGGCTCGGGCACCGGGCCTGCCGGCGCGACCACCGACACGCAGA
>NZ_JAVIJF010000045.1:0-14457 GCF_033977145.1 Mesorhizobium montanum
CCTGAATCAATCAACAGGTCGGTTCGAAGCGGCCGCTCATGATCGCGTGAAATCCCTGCTCACGATCAAATGAAATGAGCGCTCACCATCGCGTGAAATGGCTGCTCACAATCAGCGAAATGCGCACAAATATCATCGGAAGTCTCCAAGTTGGACCACCAGCCCCGCTCCCGTCCCGCAAAGATCGGGACGGACTATCGACGCCGGAGCGAAAGCCGCCAGTTCCAGGACGCGTCCCGGAACTGGCGGCAGCAGCGCCAACTAGGGAATTTTCGATGCCCACAATCAGGGAATATTCATCGCCCGATGACACGCGTCGTGCCCTTCTTCTGATGAGCATAGCATACCACTGAGCCGAATGCTGACCGGCGGACGGGCTCGGTAGAAGACTCGTCAGCTTCTCGAAAGTTATGCTCCCTAGCATTCGAACTTGGTCTCCAGATGCGGATGCCTCAACTGGTGACGGACCCAGGTACTCGCCAGACGGATCGGTACGAGATCGTTGTTCCCGTGACAGAAGGAGAGCTTCATGGATTCCACTCGGATAAACGGCACCGGATCGCTGCCCTCCCCGCCGGGGTACGTCGACAGACACGATGATTATCTATTTAGGCAAGCTTTGAACCAAGCCAGGTCATCGACTGTCGCACCTGTCTCGGCAAACGCTCCGATCTGGAGGTCGAGCGCTCCATACGAAGACTTTTCACATGGCGGCTATTCATGGAACAATGATATCTGGGGGGGAAAGGGCGCTGGGCCTCAGACAATTTCGGTGTATGCAGACAACCAGTGGAGCGTGTGGTCGAACCAGCCTAATACTGGAGGTATCAAGAGCTATCCCCACCAGGCTTTCAATGTCGGGAAACCGCTCAGTTCAATTAAAACTCTGACTGGGAGCTTCAATCAGGATGTTCCTTCTGGCGGCGCCTGGGACACCGCCTACGACATCTGGGACAGCTCACATCAAAATGAGATAATGCTCTGGACAAACCACACCGGAAATCCAGACGGCAGCGGCAATGTTAAGCCTATCTCAAGTCAATATGACCCTTCCGGTGCGGCGATTCCGGTCTACCGCAATGTCAATGTAGGCGGAGCGAATTGGAACGTGTTTGAAGGGTCCAATGGCCAACGGGTAATCTCGCTGGTGCGCACTTCGAAGACCGACAGCGGGACGGTGGACATCAAGGGCGTCCTGGATTGGCTCAAGTCTAAGGGTTACTTTGGCGACATAAATGTCGGCAGCGTTCAATACGGTGTCGAGATTACCGGGTCTCCCGGGGGAGCGAACTTCAACTTCAAGAACTGCTCCGTGACTTCGACGTGATACATTTACGGGCTGCGGATCGCCTGAAAGGATGTCGGCCATGTATGTCGGCCGTCCCATCGCCTGTACGATCGCAAAAGGACGTCCTGATCGAAGGCTACGACTACCTGGCATCATGGATCGCCGTGACCGATGTCGATCGCCGCCGTCAACGCCTTCAACTCGCTCGTTTGCGCAATTGCTGGCCACGGGCGACGACCAGGCGTCGACGAGGACGACCTTCGCGATGTGTTGCGCGAAATTCGTGCGCTCGGTCCCAAGCCTCGAAACCAATTCCACTCCGGGGCGGGACGCCATCATCCCGATGTTTTGATCAAGCCCTCGCCCGACGGCCGGTGGCAAATCGAATTCAATCCGGAAACGCTGCCTGGGCCCCTGATCAACCAAACCTATTTTCTCGAAGTCTCACGTCTCACCGCCAACTACGCGACCCACAAAGCATTCCTCAATGAATGCTTTAACAACGCGAATTGGCTGATCCGTAGCCTCGATCAGCGCGCCAAGACGATCCTCAAAGTAGCGGCTGAAATAGTCCGTCAGCAAGACGCGTTCCTGGAACACGGGGTTGCCCACTGCAGCCACTCAATCTCAGAGCCGTCGCCGAGGCGATCAACATGCATGCGTCGACCATAAGCCGGGTGACGTCGAACAAGTATATGCTCACGCCACGTTGTGTATTCGAACTGAAGTATTTCTTCATCGCCGCATGGCTTCCTACCAAAGACGGCGCACTCCGCTGAAGCCGTTCGCGGTCGTGTCCCGCGAGGTGGTGTAGCTCGGCGGTAGCGAAGCCGCTCGCGAGCGCGCCCTCAATAGCGCCGTAGCGAGCGAGCGGCGCAGCGGTGGTCATCGATGTTCTTCCGTTAGGGTCGGGTTGCTGACACCAACCTGATTCGAAGGAACCACCGATGACCGACGACATGATGAACCTGCGCGCGCTCGTGGAGAAGACCCCCGACGCCGATCTTCTGCGCGAGATGATCGGCTTTGCCGCCGAGCGGCTGGTGGAACTGGAGGTTGGGGCCGCCACCGGCGCCGGCTATGGCGAGAAGAGCGCGCTGCGGACCGCTCAGCGCAATGGCTACCGCGACACGGACTGGGAGACGCGGGCCGGCACGGTCGAACTGCGCATCCCGAAGCTGAGGAAGGGCTCCTACTTTCCCAGTTTCCTGGAGCCGCGCCGCATGGCTGAGAAGGCGCTGACGGCCGTCATCCAGGAGGCCTACGTCCAAGGTATCTCGACCCGCTCGGTCGACGGTTAAGGCGATGGGCATGAGCGGCATCTCCAAGAGCCAGGTGTCGCGGCTATGCGAAGAGGATCGACGGCAAGGTGAAGGCCTTCCTCGAACGGCCGATCGAAGGTGACTGGCCGTATCTTTGGATCGATGCGACTTATCTCAAGGTGCGCCGCGGCGGCCGCATCGTCTCGGTCGCCGTCATCATCGCCGTGGGCGTCAACACCGACGGCCGGCGCGAGGTGCTGGGCATGGAGATCGGCACCTCGGAGGCCGAGCCGATCTGGACGAAGTTCCTGCGCAAGCTGACCCGGCGCGGCCTGCGCGGCGTCAAGCTCGTCGTCTCCGATGCCCATGAGGGTCTGAAGGCCGCCGTGACAAAGGTGCTCTCGGCCACTTGGCAACGCTGCCGGGCCCACTTCATGAGGAACGTGTTGGCCCATGCTGGAAAGAGCGGGCGCCGCGTCGTCTCGGCCTTCATCGCCACCGCTTTCGCGCAGGAGACGCCCGAAGCCGCCAGTGCCCAGTGGCGCGCCGTCGCCGACCAGATCCGGCCGAAGGTGCCGAAGCTGGCGGCCATTCTCGACGACGCCGAATCTGACGTGCTGGCCTACATGACCTTCCCGAAGGAGCACCGGGCCAAGCTTCACAGCACGAATCCAATCGAGCGTCTCAATGGCGAGATCAAGCGCCGAACCGACGTCGTCGGCATCTTTCCAAACGATGATGCCATCATCCGCCTGGTCGGCGCTCTGCTCCTCGAACAGAACGACGAATGGGCCGTGCAGCGTGCCCGTTACATGACGCTGGAAAGCGTCGGCCAGATGAGCGATGATCCCCTCATCAGCCTGCCAGCCGTGGCGCGCTGATCAGCCCGGCTTCCTGCCGGAGAGCGCGGCGATCAACGCCGTCAGCTACACCACTTCCTGAGACACGATCCCGTTCGCCGTCAGACTATAGACGGAATCGCCGCGTGAGGTACTCTCCGGCGACGACATTGCCTTTAGGCTCAAGGAAATCGGCATCGACATTGCGCGTCGCAGTGTCACGAAATATCGCGAAGCGATGAACATTCCTCCTCGGTGCAACGCCGCCGGCAAATGCGCGCCTCAGCCTGATTGCGATCGGGGCCACCGGGCGCGGCCGGTGTGGTCGCCATGGAGTTGCTCTCGTCCGCTCCAGCGGCTGAGATACTGCTATCTCGCGCAGTGACCCGTTGAACCTATCCAGTTCATACTAGCGCAGGGACGGCGCGAGAGTTCGCGGGTCGGCAATCCGGCTTCGGCATTCGGGCGTTAGCCCGTCTTCCAGGCGAAGCGTCTTGCGTCTTTTGCGTCCGACTTATGGCGGGGGTTTTACGATCGACAATTTCATCGCGCGTGCGAAAGGAGAGGGACATCGGCTGCCGCCATGTCCTTGCGGATGTGGCCGGCATTCTCGGTCGAGCGCTCGCGGGTGCATGCAATATTCTTACCCAGAGGTCGTGGTGGCCGGCCACTTCCTTCCAGCGGGCGAACTCTTCGTGCAGCCGCTTCGTGAAGCGATCTCACGCTAATTCGCCTCGACGAAGATCGTGGTCGAGTAGCTCAGCCATTCGGCTTTCGCCCTCACAGATCCGGGCGGGCGGCTTTCCCGCACCCAGCTCTTCCTGAGAGTAACCCGCGTCATATCCGCGCCTGTGCCCAAGTGCGAGTGATGCGCGGAACGGGCAACGGGAAGCGTGCCGTCAGGGTTTCGAACTCCGGCCAGCCCATGCGCCGACTTTTCTGGCTGCTTAGACAGCGCAGCCACGTGCGTCGCACTTCCTGGTAGAAGCCGCTGAGCGCTGGACAGTTGTGCGGCCTGCCATAGTAGCCGTAGTGCCCACGCAGAACGGCGGCGAACCACTCATGCTGCGTGGCCAGTGGCGCGTGCATGAACCGCCAGGCCTCCTGGCGCAACGCCGTGAGCTTGCGCGTTATACCAAGAGTCATGGGGTTTGACCGACATGGGCCCATTGGCGCATCCCGATTGATGTTATGGTCTCGGAAGCTGCGAGGAGTTTCTGCCAGGCGTCGCAGGCCGCATCGATGATATCGTCATAGCTGTCGAAGACACGGTTGGAGAGCCAGGTCTGGCGCATATACTGCCAGACGTTCTCGACCGGGTTCAGCTCCGGCGCGCGCGACGGCAGGAAGATTGGGGTGATGTTGTCCGGTATGCTGAGGTTTGCGGTGGTGTGCCATCCGGCGCGATCCATGACGAGTACGGCATGGGCGCCCTTTTCGACATGGCGGCTGATCTCGTTGATATGGAGTTGCATGGCCTCGGTATCGGCAAACGGCAGTGCGAGAGCCGCCCCGGTACCGCGTGCTGGGCAGATGGCGCCGAACAGGTAGGCGCTCTTGTAGCGCTGGTCGGCCGGCTGTCGCGGTCGCGTGCCGCGTCTGGCCCACTGCCGTACAATCCCGTTCTTCTGGCCGATCCTTGCTTCGTCCTGGAACCAGATCTCCACCTTCGTGCGCGGCGGCAAGTCGCAAAGATGCGCCTTCAGCGTGCGAGGCCAGTTTTTTTGAATTCCTCGATGATATGGGCATCCTGCGCCGGATGACGCGGTCGCACACTCATGTGGGAGAAGCCGAGCTTGTGCAGCAGCTTCCCGACATAGCGCGCGTCATAATCAATGCCGAAGCGGTCCTTGATGGCTCTCTTCAGGTCGATCCGCCGCCAGCGAACGACGCCATCGACGGCACGATCCGGGCCCTTCTCCACAAGCGCGGCCAGTTCGGCCTGCTGCTCATGCGACAGCCGGGACGCTGGTCCCGGCGCCCATTGGTCCACAAGACCATCGGGGCCGGCCGTGTTGAACCGATGCACCCAGTCGCGTAGCGTCTGGCGATCCATCCCGCCGATCCGGGCCGCATCGGCCCGGCTCATGCCGTCCAGAACCGCCGCGATCGACAACAGCCGGCTGCTCTGGCGCGCATCCTTTGAGTTCCGGGCAAGACGGCGAAGCTCCCCCGCCGAAAAGTCCGTCCGCAACTTCACCGCTGATCCCATCGCCGAATCTCCTTCGGCAATAGGGAATCACGCCGCGCAAATCGGCCAAAATCACAAAAGAGTCAGCAGCCAAGACCGTTGGTATTAGGCGTTTCCCTTCCGTTTTATGCTTCACGATGAACCGGCCGTCCCGGGTCCGCCCGCAGTAGTGGGTGAAGCCAGAAAGGCGAAGGTCTCGGGCCGCCGCTCGCCACGCCGCTGTCGTGAAAGGGCAGCGAACCGCCCAAACTCGATCAGCCGCGTCTTGTCCTCATGGAGCGTCAGGCCAAAGCCGGTCAGCCGCGCCTTGAGGGCCAACAGCATCTCCTCTGCATCCGCCTTGTTCTCGAAGCCCATGACGAAGCCGTCAGCGTAGCGCACGATCACAACGTGACCGCGGGCATGGCGACGACGCCATTGATGAGCCCAAAGATCGAGGATGTAGTGCAGGAAGATGTTGGCGAGCATGCTGACGTGTTGCCGATGCCAGGATGATGCCTGCGGTGTGGATGTTCATGCGCCGGAAAGTTAACGCTAAGGCTGCGTTTCGAAACTGAATTGGAGCAATCACCGGTAGGATCAGCGTCCCATTTCCCGGGCAAGCTTCAGGAAACCGTCGATATAGGAGGTCGTCTCCTCGCCGCGCCGCACACCCAGGTTGATGCTCTTCCGGATGCCGCTGTCTCCCAGGCGCAGTGCGCGTATCGGCAGTCCGGATGCATCCTCCTGCAGGAGCCAATCGGGAAGAACTGTCACGCCCCTGCCCGCACATACCAGTTGCAGCATCAGGTCGATGGTTTCGGCAGTGCGATGCTGACGGGGTCTGTAGTTCGCCGGGACAAGGAAGCGGGTGTAGATGTCCAGGCGCTCCAGCGTGACGGGCACAGTAATCAACTCTTCGTCCAAAAGGTCCTGCGGCTGCACGCGTTTCCGGCCGGCGAGTGGATGCGCCTCGTGCACCATCAGCAGACGAAGCCTGAATCGTCACCATTGTGGATGTAGAAGCGGCCGACGGGGCGGCCGGCAGTATCATACGTTGCGCGCTTGGCTCTGCCTGCACGGTGGGAAGGGCAAGACGAGAACCGCCGCGGATGGTTGCCAGTGCGGCTACCCGCTCGGCGTGCCCGTCTGCCAAATCACGCAGGCGCCGACCAGCAGGCCATGGCGATTCTCCATCAGCCCGTGTCTGTAGTCGAGGCCTGCGTGTCCCAGCAACAACATCGCTCGCAGCAGCTTTTCTGGCGCAATCGAGGGGCGGTCCTATCGGGGAATACGGCGCCGCGAACTCGACGCGACCACAGCCTCGTTCACGATCAATCGGATTGCGCGCTGGGTCGATCGCACCGCACCCGCGCCTCAAGGTCCATGCAGCTGAGCTGTCGCCCGTCGGATCCATCGCCCCGCGCTCCCATCGCCCTCCGAATCTCTTCGAAGTTACCGGATTTCAGGCCTTTACCGGGCTAGCTTCATTTTTTGTCAAGCTCATTCGGCTGCGGCGGCGATCGGGCTACCAGGCTGGAGTACTCACTCACGTGTCGAAGCGCAGCGCTTTACAGGCGCGCAAGAAGGTTGAGCACTTCACCTTGGACCGAAACGTCGAGCCCAGATATTGGACAGATAGCGTTGGGCTGGGCAACGCACCTTTATGGAACCAGATGTGGGTCATCCGCGCCAGCTAGCCCGAGGACGTGTTCGCCTGAAAGCTGACGACGCAGTCGATTGGCGGATAGTTTCACGTGGCGCTTGTAGCTGACGGTCGCGGTGTTCATGCCATGGTCTATGCGCAAATCCCTGAACGCGAGTTAAGTTGATAACGCCTAGTGTGCCCTATGCGAGGTTGGTGGGTGGATAAAAGGGAAGAGTCCCGCCATATCGGCGGACCAGCCACTCGTAAAAGGGCTCAATTGAAAACTCGGGTGGCTTGTCGGCCGGCCAAGCCAGTTGATACCGTTCTTCCGTTGGCAAATACTGTGACAGCGGCGTCACAAGCCTTCCCGACTCCATCACGCTACTGAGTCCACGTAGCCACCCCAAGGCGATGCCTTCGCCTGCGAGGCAAGCCTGTATCGTATTGTAGTCGCTATTGAAGCCTATGGGCTGATAGTTCTTCGGTAGCTCAAGATCAAACTCACGTAGCCATTGCCGCCAGTTGACCCAGGAAGGGACCTGCGCCTGCGTGTAAAGCAGTTCGCAGTCCAAGAGATCACGCACCTCACGCAGTGGTCCGTTCTTGGCGAGAAATTCCGGTGTACAGACTGGCGTGACGACGTCAGTAAAAAGGGCTCTTGTTGCAATTCCGCGAACATCCGGATCTCCGTATATCAGCGCTAGGTCAAACTGACCTGCCGGCTCTATTCCCCGGGGGTCCCATGTCATCAGAAAAATTTGATGGCCAAAAAAGCATTGGCGCATCTCGGCAAGCCTGGGCAGTAGCATGAACGCACCAATGCCGGTAGTCGTCGATAAGACGATTTGTTCTCTCGACCGCTCGTGAATCAGATCCTCCACTACGTCAAGAACCCGTGAAATGGCGATTGAATAGGTCTTGAACAGGCGGTCTCCTGCCGATGTTAAAGCTATCCGTTTATGCAGCCGAATAAAGAGACGCTGACCCAATCGACTTTCTAATTCAATAATCTGCTTGCTTACCGAGCTTTGGGACAAGCCGATCTCCTCGCCCGCAAGGGTGAAGCTTTTAAGCCGCGCGGCAGATTCAAAGGCCGGAAGGAGCCTTTGTAAATTTCGGAAAACCGCCTTGTTGCGCACGCTGTGCCTGTGATGTCTGAGGTGTTCAGCCATTTCTGTTTTAGACATTTCTGGGACAGAAACAACGATCGTTCTCAAGCACTCCTTGATCATGCTAAGCGGGAACGAAAGCGAAACGACGATTCGAAGGCCCGTAAAAAACCGCTTGGATGTAATGGCCTGCCGTACTGAGAGCTGAAGACCAACTAATTTACAGTCAGCTTTTAACCCGTGATTGCGATTGCGAGCGTCCATGTGCCGCTCATCCGGTTTCCTCATGCTAGCCTGTCTTATTCATGACGCATTTGGGATTGTTTGCCGCTGAGTGGTGGACAGGTGGCGGCGCGGCGTCTTTTTCACCGCGGCTATGTCTGGACTTGTGAACGCGCTGGAGGGTGGAAGCTGTATGGTTTGGCGGGGCCTGCTGCCCAGGCGGTCATGGTCCTGCCGGTAGCAGATTGCTGGCGAGCGCCCGGAACAGACTTGCCTCGGGACAGGCGGCGGCGAACGCCAGACGGATGCGCGAGACGGTTTAGATGACGCGAGCGCCGAGCTTGAGCAGCCTGAGCCGCAGCGTAGCGAACTCGGCGTTGCGCAGATGATGGGTTGTGGGCACCGCCTCGCGCAGGGTGAGCATCAACCAGTATGCGGCGGTGTGCAGGACAAGACGGACCTGGTTGGCAATCGGTGAGCGGCAGGAGGTGCGGTCGGAGGCGAGCTGGCTCTTGTGCATCTTGATCAGGTTTTCGGCCTGGCCGCGGGCGCAGTAGATCACGTCATAGATGTGCTCGGCGGAGCCTTTGTCGAGATTGGTGACGACGAAGCGGATGTCGAGGCCCATCGCGGTTGACTCGATGCGAGCGCAGGCGCGACGCTCAAGCTTCCAGAACTTCGCCTTGTAGTGGGTCTGGGCATAGCCGCGCAGCACAGACTTGCGCTCGAGCGCGCGGCGCGTGCGGATGTCGTCGGCGCTCTCGTCGACGAGCCGCTGCAGAACCTTGTTGCCGGGTAGGCCGAAGAGGTAGTCGATCGCATTGTTTTCACACCAGGCCATGACTTGCGCCCGGCCGTAATGGCCATCACCACGCATCAGGATGCGGGTGGTCGGCCAGCGGGCGCAGATGCGGCGCACGAGACGGCGCAGATGGCCGCGGATCTCCTTGCCCGTCGGGGTCTTGCCGGAACGCAGGATCATCGCGACCGGACGTCCTGTCGCGGCGTCGTAGATGTGGATCGGCAGGAAACAACGCTCGTCGTAGTGGGCGTTTGTCAAGAGCGACAGCTGCTGATGGTCGTGAACGACATCAACCGTGTCGTCGATGTCGAGCGTGACGCTTTTGGGCGGCGCGGCGTAGCTCGACAGCCAGCAGGCGGCCGAGCCGGATGACGGTCCTGATGTCGGGCAGGTTCTCCAGCCGCGAACACGTCGGCTGCGAGCACAGGTCGGGCCCGCTATCGGGCAACCGTCCGCAAGCGAGCTTGAAAGCTGGATCGGTACGCAGCCGGTTGAGATCGTTGGCATCCTCATAACCGCAGGCGATGGCGAAGATGCGGGCGCGCAGAATGCCGGTCATGGCGTGCGTGGCTCGCGAGATGCGGTGGAAGGTTTGCCCTAAGCAACCGAATCCTACGCCAAATCAATCGCTTAAGCTACATCCGTCAGCCTCAAAGGCCCATCGTCGTGCATAAGACGGGCTAGGATGGGGCTATCGCCAATCCAGGTGCTCTAAAATCCCTTGATTTTGACAGGGCCGAAAAACAACCCACGTTTCGATTCATCGCAAGTTGAATAGGATTCACAGTGAGATACTGGAAGCATATTCCACCGATGAGATCGTTGCTGGCGGTAAAGGCCACCTCGCGCCATGCAACCTTCTCGGCTGCGGCTGAGGAGCTGAATGTCAGTCGGTCGGCTGAGCTACGCGTCAGAATAACCGACGCCGCTTCGTAGAGAAGCCCTCGCAAATGGCGGTCGCCGCGTCGGGATATATGGCCGTCATGATCGACTTCTCCGGATTGGTGGCGGCGTGTCGTTAGGCCTATCCAGGCGCCAACAGATCGGGACTTCCTGAAGTTGCCCGGATCTTCAATGGCAGTGGCGAACGAGGTTGCGGTGATGGCGCCTGGTCCCGCGTCATAATGCCCATCTGGCTATGTCATTGAAAGTCAATTGGCTTTTGCTCCAAGCCTGGTGATGACGGGCGCCTTGAGTGCCTGACGCACTCGATCAGACGCGAATCTTCGATATCCCGTCGTTTGATGACCCATGGTGCGCCTTTGCAATATTGCTCGGCAGGAATGATGCCGGCGGCAATCTGGCGAAGGACCGTCGCAGGGCTCAGATTGAGCATCCTGGCGGCTTCAGTGAACGTGAATTCGCCGCGCTCAGCCCATTCGCCATCCCTGTAGACCGCGATGCCGTGCGTGTTGTGGAAGCTCCGCACACGCAACTGCGACCATCCATTCGATCGACCTGTCCGCTTTCCTGCCCGGTTGAGTAGTCCGGCAATGGCCTTGTCGGGCACCAGTCGCGCGCAGGCGCGGATCAGCTCCACCGTCTCCGGCTCGACGGACCACCGCGTTTAACCCCGCCGGTTCTTTCTCACCGTCAGGCGAGTATGATCGCCGCCCTGCCGATGCAACAACAAATGAATCTGGTTACCCTCGGCCTGTGCCACGACCTCGCGAAACACGACCCGGGATGATGCGCTTATCGCGTGACCGCAGTGGCCGCCGGATGATGCCTCGCGGCTTCCAGGTCGACCCCCATTTGCAATAGGCGGTGGCGCTCCTCGGCGCTCAAAGCGGCCGGGCGCTGTCGGACCAGGGCCTCCAGTTCTTGCTCGAGTGCGCGTACGGTCGCGAGGGCGCCGTTCCACCGGCGATCGAGTTCGTGAACAATTAGACGATTCTCAGGGTCGACCGTGTCATACTGCCGGCGCGCTCGGGTTGCCTCATGTCGCGCCTGTTCGAGCGCCAACTCGATCTGGCGCTGTTTTTCGCCAGACTGATGCTCCCGCTGCGCGATCGCCTGGATGGCCGCTTCAACGCCGAGCGGCTGCAGCAACCGCACGATCTCGGCTCCCACCGCCTCGTCGACCCGTAATGCGCCAAACGAGATACAGGGATCACCGTCGGGATTGCTCCGGGTCGCGTCACACTTATAGCGGCCGACATCACCCTTGGCGCCATTATAGCCAACAAGCAGCCGGCGGCCGCAATGACCGCAACGCAATAGCCCGGTGAGCAAAGCCTCTCCCTTGCGCACCTGCTCGCGCACCATCATGCCCTTGCCGTTGGCATTGTCAGTAGTCAGCAATTGGTTCCTTTTAAAGTCTGCCCAGGGCAAATAGCCTTCGTGATCAACGAGCAAGACTGCCCAATCCGAGCGAGCTTTGCGACGGCCGCGCTCGATTCGCTTGCGGCCATTTTCGATTATCGTCCGACTTCCGGTTCGGAAAGGCATAAGCACCAGCATAAACAGGATTGGTGAGAAGGTTGCTCACCGTCATGTAGACCGGAGGTTTCCACAGCACCTCCTGCTGTCCCGAGATCCTGGGGTTGATGTACGGCAGCGCTATCTGGCCGCTGCCAAGCGACAAGAACACCTGGCGGATGCTTTGCATTTCGGCAAAGCGAGTGAAGACACCCCAATCGCCTGGCGCACGCGCAGGTCGGGATCCCTTCCGATTTTGTCACAGCCCGCTGTTACTTAACCGACGGCGACCGTGAAGAAGAGCTCGCCCCGTCGTGCTTTCTGCTTTAAGGCTTCCATCGAACGGGCCCGCAGGAGCGACAGTTCGAGCTCGCTCGTCGTCCCTTTCAGCCTCAGCAACAGCCGATCATTGCCTTGCCGCGGCGCATGACCGTCTCCCGGTCGATCAGCACGGTGCCAACAACACGACACATCTCGATGAGCTGCTGCCAGTCGCGGCTATTGCGGGCAAACCGGGACACTTCCCGAGCCGCAACCGCACCAACCTTGCCGAGGCAGACCTCCTCGACCATCCGGTCGAAGTCGGCGCGTGTGACACCGCCGGCAGCCGAACGAACGACGCTCGATCATCGTTACAAGTCAGGTGGCCGTAGATCGCTGCTGGTTCACAACGCCTATCGCATCGATCTCACCTGAGAAAGCATGCGTAAACAGCGGCCTTCAAGTGCCGCCGAAAACAGCCGCTTCGTATGCCATCCTTCAGGCGATAAAACGTTCCAGTTGACCACCGGATCGCAGAACGGAAAGTACTCTTATTTCGGCACCATCAGCCAGTTCCGCATATCCAATTCGGCCGCCACGTCATAATCGGGAACGGCGGTGCGCACGGCCGCCTTTTCCTCCTCGCCAATCACCTCAACTATGAGGACAGGCTTTAGCCGCTCCAACGTATTGCGGGCACCGGCAAGTACCATCGGCTCGCCGCGCTCCACGTCGATCTTTATCGCGGTGCATTGATCCAGCCCGAGACTGTCGATCGTCATCGAATGGACGTTGAGCAGTTTGCTTTCATTCCCCGCTCCGCAGGTCGAACGGATTAAGCTGGCACCATATGTCAGATACGGCGCATTCGGGTTGAACTTGATCACCGCTTCGCCAACAGCATCCGAAACGCAAGCGTTGTAAATTTCGACCTCGACGTTGTTCAGGCGGAAATTATCCCAACACCGCGCTACGTGCGTCGGCATCGGTTCAAAGGCAATGACGCAGCATCCCTGCTTAGCTGCGATTATGGAAAACAACCCAGTATAGGCGCCGATATCAATCGCCGTCCCGCCCACGGCGCATATCTCCGCCCATTTTACAAGGCTTTCAACCTCATAGGGTATGCTTGGCCTATTGCTTAAGCAGATCCAATCGTCCTGTTCGATGAGATTGGCAGATACAGGCCCTGCTTTGATTTCCAACGTCATCCCGCAATCCTCTTCAAGCATCATTTTTCGATAGTTCTGCAACCAGGAGAACGGCGAGCGCTACTCTTATGACAGCGGTAGTCAGCGAAATCACAAGAATATTCTCCACCGTCTAAGACATTGCATGTAGCGTGCCGACGGTGAAACCACCTCTAAACTATACGGATTTGCTGATGTTCTATGTTGCTCGTCCGACATTTGTCGGATATCTCACACGCGGAATGTGAATTGACCTTCCCTTTCGCGCGTAGCCGCCTTGATGCACTACGATGAGTTTTCGGCGGCCTGAAGCGGCGATCTGGTCGCGCAGTACTTTTTACCAACCCTCTTCGGGCGCTACAGTGAAGCGTCGTGATGGAAGGCGGGGGGTTGCGGGTTGCGGTCGGCGGGTTGTTTTCGGGGCGTTGGCGCCCGTCGGCTATGTCACGAGCCGCGGGATCCGATCGAGGACGATGCGCAGGATCCGCTGGTCGGGGCAGGATGTCGGCAGATGCAGGCGGATTCTTCATCTCGACCGCCCGCGCGGCGATTTTGATGAGGCGCAAACGCAGCGTGTCGAATTGGGCGACGGCAAAGACGGAGCGTTTCGGCATCGCCGCGCGCAGGCCCCACATGAGCCAGTAGGCGCCGGCATGCAGGAACAGCCGGAATTGGTTGGTCGCTCTTGTGCAGGACGTTCGGTCGGCGGCGAGATGCGTCTTCCACGATTTGATGTGGTTCTCGGCCGCTCCGCGTCGGCAGTTAAGGTCCGCGTAGAGCATCGGCCAGGTTGGTGACGATGAAGCGGGTGTCAGTACCTTGGGCACCGACCTCGACGCGGGCAAAGAACTTTTTGAAGCGGCGGACCTTGTTCGTTTTCGACGCTTCAAAGCGCGTCATCGTGCGGGCCTCCAGGTCCGCGACATGCTTTCGCAGCGTCGTGGTGGGCGCCACGCCGAGGATGAAGTCGAGATCGTTGGGGCGGCACCAGTCGATGGCCTGCGGACTAGGCGTTATTAACTTAACTCGCGTTCAGGGATTTGCGGCATAGACCATGCCATGAACGCCGCGACCGTCAGCTACAAGCGCCATCGTTTCCCGCCGCAGATCATCGCCCCTGCAGTCTGGCTTTACTACAGGTTCCCCTTGAGCCAGCGTCTGGCCGAAGAAATGCTGCTGGAGCGCGGGATCGTGGTTTCGTATGAGACAATCCGCCGGTGGGGCATGAAGTTCGGTCCGGATTAC
>NZ_JAVIJF010000046.1:0-10911 GCF_033977145.1 Mesorhizobium montanum
AACGAGGCACCCTGTAGCTGAGTTGTCGGCCGAAGCGTCCCGCACCTCCGAAAAGGTGCTCACGATCGTCTGAAATCGTTGCTCATGATCTCGTGAAATCCGTGCTCACGATCGCCTGAAATACGCAGATATTTGGATCTACAGCGTCAGAGCCTGTCCGTGACCGCGATCGCCCGGCGAACGGGCCGCGATCCCGAGACAGTCCGCAAATACATCGAGCGCGGGCTCGAACTCCCCGCGCCTATGGGCCGCGACAGGTGGGACGACCAAGCAAGATCGTGCCCTTTGTCGACTACCTGCGTGAACGGGTCGCCGCCTTTCCCGATCTCACCGCCGTTCGCCTCAGGCGCGAGATTCGTGAGCGCGGCTATGGCGGCGCCTACACCGCCGTGAAGCGCTTCGTGGCCGCGCCGGCCGGGCAGGGGAGTCACCGGCTTTGGGCACTCAAATGCCCGACAGCCTCCCTGCCACAGCGCTGCTTGGCGAACCAACGTGTCCGCGTCGACTCGGCCTATCCCCGCGATCATCTGCGCGACCGCATCCGGCGCGCCGTTGAGTCGGCCGGCGTCCCTCACCTCAACTTGAGGTGTCTCCCCTGACAAGGTCAGAGTTTCTCATCAAGTACCGCTGGTCCAAGGCTTCAGCTTGGTCGTGCGGCGGCTTTTTCGTGCAGATGCTGAAAGCTCTGGAGCAAACGTGCGAACTTGCGCGACGCCGACATCTTCGTCTTCATGGACAAGGGCAAGGTGGTCGAATACGGCGGCTTCGCCTAGCTTTTCAGGGTCGGGACAAGGAGCTGTACGACTAGGCTCGGAAGACGGTGCCGTTCATGGGGCCATCATAGACGAACTGTGCGGTCATGCCGGTCAGCCGTAGCGCGCCGGTGAAGGTGGAGGTCTTCCAGTGGCCATGAGGCACGCCAGCCCGACAGCGCTCGCCGCGTGGCGCACGGCCCCGCAGCCGCGCCATCTTATCGACAGGCCGGTCTCATCGATTAAGACGAGCCGGGCAGGATCGAGATCGAGTTGGCGGTCGAACCAGGGGCGACGACGCTTCAGGACGTCTGCTCGGGCCTGCTCCAGTTGCACGTGCGGACTCACATGGGGGAGTTCACGTCAAGGTGCTCAGCTTAATCGTGCATGAACGTCTCCAGGTTGCCGGTTCCAGTTCTGAGCCTGATTGCATGACGCGGTTCGTTAGCCGACCCGATCAAACTCACATTCGGTCGGCGCTCATGGCCGGACCAGGATTCCGCTTGCGGCGGTGAGGCTCAGGGTGACGAGACCATTCTTTTTTGCCGGCATTTCGCCAAAGTCCGCGTCGGTCCGTCGCCTGGATCCGCCGGGAATGATCACATCCCGGTAGATTCTAGAAAGGTGAAGTGCTGCGGAGTTTTAAGCCTCCTTTATGACTGCGCCCTCGATGACGACGCCAGAAGCCACGTATTTCCAGAGCGACACCAGCAGCTTGCGTGCCAATGCCGTAATCGCCTGCCTTTTCCCGCGCCCGCCATTGTGGGCAACGCGGGCCTGGTACCACTGAGTGAGCGCCGAGTTCGGCTGATGCCGGAGCCACAGCCACGACATCTGGATCAGCGTCGTTCGCAGGCGCGGATTGCCCGCTTTCGAAACGCCTTGTTCCCTGTTGACCTTGCCGCTTTGCCAGGGCGTCGGCGCCAGCCCGGCGTAGGAGGCAACCTGGCGGCGGTTGTCGAACTGCCGCACGAAGCATTCAGATGCCAGGACATTGGCGAACTCGATGCCGATACCTTTGATGCCAAGAAGCATCGCGACCGGCGATGCCTTATCGTCGGCTGTTTCTACAGAGATCAACGTATCGCGCTCATCTTCGACAGCTTCGATTTGTTTCAACAGCAACTCAAGCCGGTCCAACTCCCGGTCGATCTGATCTCTCATGTGCTTCGGCAGAGGCCATCCGTCGCCGGTTCGCAATTCCTCAAGGCACCGGCGTCGATCCTTGTGGAGCGGCTCGTAGTCGGCCACGCCTTGCGAGAACAGGAGCCCCTTAATGCGATTGACGTGTTCAACGCGCTCCGCGATGAGTTGCTTTCGTTCCCGGCCAATCCGTCGCCGGTCCTCTTCCTCGGGCGAAGGCGCCTGAACCATCGAGCATACGCGCGGTTCGCCCCTCATGTAGGCCATGATAACCCGAAGCAGGGCCTCGCCATCAACCCGGTCCGTCTTCACACGTCTCTTACGACTTGGCGTCGAGATCGAGCTTGCATCGACGACGTAGCTTTCGATCCCTTCCTTCTCCAACGACCGATGAATCCAGAAGCCGTCAAGGCCGGCCTCCTGGATTGTGACGATCGGCCAGACCTGGCCGGTCTTTTCCTGGCTCCTCTCCCGCAGCTTCAAAAACAGGTCAAACAAACCGGCGAGATTCCCGGCTTGCACCGGATACTTGGACATCTTCTCGCCATTGCCAGGCAACAGCGTTGTGATCAGCCACGTCTTCCGGCTGAGTTCCATCGAGACAAAAATTGCGCCAATACTGGTTTGGATGGCGGTCGCGGGTCTTTCCGTTCTAAACATCGGAGGCCTCAGAATGATGGGGTTCAACGGCCTTATTCTGCAACGCCGGCCGTCATCCGCTCCCATGGAATCTTTTTTTGAACGTCCAGCCGCGCTTGCCAAGCCAGGCGCTCAAGGCACTGCGACCGATGCGGACCGACGCTTCGACTGCGAGCCGCTCGACCATCTCGTCCAGCGTGATGTCCTTACGCGCCTCGATCAGCCCGACGATGAAGGCTTCATTTCAGCTGCTTGAACCTCGCCGCCAACCCTATGGCCCAGGCGTCCGCTCGCCGAGCTTGGCTCGCGCGACGCGACGGATCGCACTCGATACTCCGACCCCGGGCCGCGCCGCCGCCCGCCGCCTACATACCATCATCGGCAGCTTTCAAAACCCGCTACCGAAGATCTTCGCTCAGTGCCCTTGCCATCATCCACATGGGGTAATCGCGGGAGCGACGCACCCTGGAACCAATCATAGCCTTGGAGGGTGGCTGTTCCCCGATAAGATGAAGGTACGGGCTCACGACTGGACGCCGGGCCCAGGCATCTAACGGAGAACAGCCATGGCAGAATATATCGGTCTCGACGTGTCGATGAAAGAGACGGCAGTGTCGATCCGCCGTGAAGGCGAGCGGATCTGGCGCGGGAAGTGCGCATCTGATCCCAACATCATTGCCGAGCTTGTCCGCAAGCGGGCGCCAGCTGTAAAGCGAGTGGTGTTCGAAACGGGGCCTCTCTCCGTATGGTTCTATCATGCGCTGCGCGCCGAGGGTTTGCCGGCAATCTGCATCGATGCCCGCCACGCCAAAGCTGCGCTCGATATGGCGGCGAATAAGACGGATGCGAATGACGCCGATGGTTTGGCGCAGCTTGCAGAGGTGGGCTTCTTCCGCGAGGTGCGGGTGAAAGGATACGACAGCATGCTGACCCGAACGCTCGTGGCGGCACGCACCCGGCTGGTCCGGATCACCACCGAGCTTTCCAACCAGATTCGTGGAATCATGAAAACGTTCGGCTTGCTCGTTCCTGCAGGTAAGGGAACCACGTTCGAGAACAACGTTCGGCGCCTCCTTATCGATAACAAGGAGCTTGCTCTTATCGTGCTGCCGATGTTGGAGGCCTGGCGCGGCATTCGCATCCGCGCCGCCGAGCTCGGACGCCAGCTCGTCGCGGATGCCCGCCAAAGCCAGGCTTGCCGCATCCTCATGTCGATCCCCGGCATCGGCGCCATCACCGCGACCTCTTTCGCCACTGCCATTGAAGATCCGGGCAACTTCAAGAAGTCCCGATCTGTTGGCGCCTGGATCGGCCTGACGACGCGCCGCTACCAATCCGGAGAAGTCGATTATGACGGCCATATATCCCGACGCGGCGACCGCCATTTGCGAGGGCTTCTCTACGAAGCCGCGGCGGTCATTCTGACGCGTAGCTCAACTGACAGCACCCTGCGCACATGGGGACTTCAACTGCGGGAGAGGATCGGCTTCAAAAGAGCTGCTGTGGCCGTGGCGCGCAAACTGGCGGTGATAATGCATACGATGCTTAAAACCGGTGAGCTCTTTAATCCGAATGCGGGAGCCACAACGTAAAACCGGATAGCGTTCAGACTCTGAACGCCTGAGGCGTCCCTGCCGGGACGTGAGCCGAGCCATTCCGCTGATGGGGTTGCACCGCTGTCTCAGCAAAGTGCGTCGTCCACATTGAAGGCTCGTCCCGCGAAGCTCCATCATGCGGCGACTAATGTCGACCGCGAAGACAACCATGCACCCGGCAGTGCCGCTTCAACAAACTCCACGCTTGACGCCCCAACTGCGATTAGACAACCTCATCAAAGTGGACGTTGAATCAGCTGAGCAGGGCTGTGTCACATCACAATCGATTCATCGTTCGATGGATTTGCTCGAGCTCTTCAGAGACGCCATGGTTTCGAGTTTGCTACACTGGAGTTGATCATGACCCTTCCTGGCTGGAGTGTGGAGTGGGGAGCCTGACCGCGAGCCAGAATGTAGGCTTGCGCCGTTCGGCGGCGAGGCGCCCCAGTTTCAATCACTGAATGGCCGATATTAAAATCAACGGCGGAGGCCAAAGGCAATGCGCATATAAAAAGCAGTATTTCAAATATGATAAGTATAATGTTCAGGTGTTGCACAATTTTAACGTACAATATAGATTTCTTTAACAATTAAGCCATTGCCCAATTCACGTTATGTGTCATTCTATGCCGAAGATATCCGTGGCATGGCTGCTGAGCCGCCGCAAAGAGGATCGGCCTAGCTTTGCGGGTCGGCAGGTACCGTCCGCCCTCGCCTGCCGTCACCGCTGGATGGGCGAGTGTATGTCAAAAGGAAAAATCTAATGGACATTCCGCATCATGAGCAAGCCGCGCAGGAGCATGTCAAGGCTTCACGCGTGCTGGACGGCGACGCCAACCGCATAGTGGACTATTACCAGGAATGGGGTGGTTCGTACGATCTGGATGTTAACCGCGAGCCGTACTGCGGCCCTCTGGTCGTAACGGAACTGGCGGGCGCTATGCAGGCGGCCTACGTGGAAAAGGACCGCGCAGCCGTGGTGAATTTGGATGCTGGTCGCAGAATACCCTCAGGTTCGATGCACATGCACAAATGCTATGGCGGGCTTACCGGCAGAGAGGCTGCAGCATGAGCCGCTTCACAGAAAAAGTCGCCTTGGTAACCGGCGCCAGCAGCGGCATTGGGGCGGCAATAGCCAATAGGCTTGCTGACGAGGGAGCTCGAGTCTTTGCCGTTCAGCTTGAGGACGCTGATCCGTTAGAAACGATTGTAGCCGACCTATGCGACCCCAACGTCCCGGCCGTAATCATTGACAATATCATTCAGCAAGCCGGCCAACTTGACATTCTTATCAACAATGCCGGGCGCATGGTTGAAGCTAAAGTCGATGAGATGGAACTGGACGAATGGCGACGCACAATGGCGCTGAACCTTGACGCACCCTTCCTGTTGATCCGCCAAGCAATGCAACATCTTCGCAGAAGACGCGGCACCATTATCAATATCGGCTCAATCGAGGGGCTCGCGTCCAACCCCGATCACGCGGCTTATTGTGCTTCTAAGGCAGGACTGCATGGCCTGACGCGCGCCGTGGCAGTAGACGGCGGGCCAGACGCGGTGCGTTGCAACGCCGTGGCTCCTGGCTGGATCGACACCGGCCTTAACGCCAATTTCGTTGCCGCTATGCCCGAAGGGATGCGGGAACGGCTTGGCGTCATTCATCCGTTGCATCGAACGGGCCGTGTTGAGGAAGTCGCGGCTATGGTGGCATGGCTTGCTTCCGAGGAGGCAACATTCGTCACGGGCCAGATCTTTGTCGTGGATGGGGGGCGCACTGCCAAGCTAAGTCTTCCCTGATGGTGCAGCGTCTTCCCAAGCACTTCAAACCGGCAGCTGTATAGGAGCCGCCTTGCCAGCCATATTTGCGGAGAAAGTTATGGTCATGCAGTTGAGCCGTAGTCAGAAACTAGAGGGTTATCGGCGGATGCTTCGCATCCGCCGATTTGAAGAAGAAGGTATGCGGCTGTTCGAAGGTGGGAAGATCCCCGGTTTCTTCCATGCGAGCGTTGGTCAAGAAGCTGCTATCGTAGGGGCATGTCTCGCCTTGCGGGATGATGACACTATGACCGGAACACACCGTTCGCACGGCCACCCTATCGGCAAGGGAGCGCATCTGAACGCCCTAATGGCCGAGCTGATGGGAAAGGAAGGTGGCATTTGCAAAGGCCGTGGCGGTTCGATGCACTTTGCAGACAGTTCGGTCGGGATCATCAGCGAATCAGGGATTGTCGGAGGAGGCATCCCTCTTGCAACAGGATGCGCGTTCAGCGCCAAGCTACGGGGCGCTGATCAGGTTACCCTATGCTTTCTTGGCGACGGAGCCGTTAACCAAGGGACCTTCCATGAGAGTCTCAACATGGCATCGTTGTGGAAGCTCCCGGTCATCTACCTTTGCGAGAACAATGGTTATGCGATAACTACTTCGGTGGCGCAAAGCCACGGGCAACCAAACATCGCGCTACGTGCGATGGGCTTCGGAATGCCAGGAGTAACGGTTGACGGGCAGAATTTGAGCGCTGTCTATGAAGTTACGACAACGGCCGTGACGTGCGCACGCGCGGGCGAGGGGCCCACTCTCATAGTAGCTGACACCTATCGGTTCGATGAGCACAATTTCGGTTTGGCGATTCCGGGGGAACCTTACCGAACTGCTGAGGAAGTGGAGGCATACAAACGCGACCGCGATCCACTAGTGATCTATCGCACTGTGCTGATCGAAGAGGGCATAAGTGAAGAGACTTTGAGTTCGATCGAGGATGAAGTCCTCGAAGCCATCAAGCAAGCTGTAGAATTTGGTTTAGAGAGCCCGCCGCCTCGGTCTGAGACGCTGTCCGACTACATGTTTAACTTGTTCTCTGCCGGACATAGGAGCTTCCTGGCCGCAGTGAAGAGGGCTGATCGACATGCAAACTGACGCCCAGAAGCTTGCTACGGCGCCTAGCCCCCACACTCAGATGACCTATCTTGAAGCGATCGTGCAGGCGCAGGTGGAGGAAATGGATCGTGACGAACGCGTAGTCTTGTTGGGAGAGGACGTCTCGATTTATGGCGGCGGGAGACTCCTCCAACGGTTCGGTAACAACCGCGTTTGGAACGTGCCCATTTCAGAAGGTGGCTTTACCGGCTTGGCAATCGGTGCAGCGATCTCCGGCTTGCGGCCGATCGTAGACCTCTCAACTGCCAGTTTCGTATATCTTGCTTCGGATCAGATTATCAATCAGGCGTCAAAATTGCGATATATGACCGGAGGTCAGATCGACATACCAATTGTGTTTCGTTGCTTTATGTACTCGGCGGCCTCCATGGCGGCGCAGCATTCCGACCGGCCCTATCCGTTGTTCATGAATGTGCCGGGCCTAAAGATCATTAGCCCGACAAGCCCCGCCGACATTAAGGGTCTTATGAAAGCTGCTATCCGCGACGGCAATCCGGTACTAGTCTTCGAAGATGCGAGCCTTTGGTCACTTAAGGGCGATGTGCCCACAAATCCCGATGATCTAATCCCGATTGGCAAGGCTGACGTAAAGCATGCGGGAAAAGACGTGACCCTGGTTGCCATTGCCGGTGCGATCAGGCCGACCATGAAAGCGGTCGATGCGCTAGCTGAAGAAGGCATTTCGGTCGAGGTGGTCGATCCGCGTACTTTGAAACCGCTCGATTGCCAGACCATCAAGACTTCACTTGCGGAAACTGGAAGGCTTGTCATCGTTGAAAATGCGCATCGCGTCTGCAACGTCGGCAGTGAAATCGCCGCCGTGGTCGCGGAAGAAGCTTTCCATCTGCTGAAGCGACCGATCCTCCGTGTATGTGCGCCGGACATTCACGTTCCATTCAGTCCGGCTCTTGAGAAGGGTTTCTTTCCGACGAGGGATCACATCATTGCCGCCGTGAGGCACCTATTCTGATAGCCTCAATATTCTGAGTAGAGTCGCAAATAAAGAACAACTGCCAACGAGCTGGATCATCATCTTTCACGCACGCCAGCACGTTCCTCATGAAGTGGACGCGGGGGCTGTTGAGAAAGTCCTTCCCAACTGATTGAACGAAGCCGCTGACGCGGCATTTGGCGGGTCGGTTTGCGGTTGAGGCTTCTGTTTTGAAGGATTGCGGCTGTTGAAGCGCAATCTTGGAACAGGAGCACTGAGATGGCCGAGTTGAGCCCTCTTCGCCGGCGCATGATCGAAGACATGACGATCCGCAATCTGTCGCCGGCCACGCAACGATCCTACGTGCACGCGGTGGCGAAGTTTTCCCGCCATTTCGGCCGATCCCCTGACCGCCTTGGCCTTGAAGATGTCCGCGCCTTTCAGGTGCATCTGGTCTCGACCGGGATCTCGTGGCCGGCGCTGAACCAGACGGTGTGCGCGTTGCGGTTCTTCTACGGCGTGACGCTCGGCCATGCCGAGATTCCGGAACGGATCGTCTATGCCCGCTCGCCACGCACGCTGCCGGTGGTTCTCAGCGCCGACGAGGTCGTCCACTTCCTGGAGGCAGTGCCGAGCCTGAAGACGCGCACGGCGCTGACGACGGCCTACGCAGCGGGTCTTCGCGCCTCGGAGACCGTCGGGCTGAAGGTCGGCGATATCGACAGCGGCCGCGGCGTCATACTCGTTCGTCACGGCAAGGGCGGCAAGGACCGCACCGTGATGCTGTCGGCGCAGCTTCTTCGGATCCTGCGGGTCTACTGGCGACTGGCCAAGCCGCAGCGCTGGCTGTTTCCCGGCCGCGACCCCAATCGCCCCATCGACGTGCAGGTGCTGTATTCGGCCTGCCGCTCGGCGCGCGCTGCCGCCGGCATCGACAAGCGGGTGACGGTGCACACGCTCAGGCACTCCTTCGCCACGCATCTGCTCGAGAACGGCACCGATATCCGCATCATCCAGGTGCTGCTTGGCCACAACAATCTTTCCTCGACGGCACGCTACACCAAGGTCTCGAACGGCCTCATCCGGCGCACGACGAGCCCGCTCGACAGGCTGAACATTGAAGTGGTGCCGCCGGGCTGACCGGTTCCGCCCATGTCGGCGAGACTGGAGGTGGCGGATATTTTCGGCCGCCACGGCGAGGCGTATCGGCAGGTTCATGACGGCCATCTCGGACGTGTCGAGCGGCGTGTGATGAGCGCGATCGAGCTCTGCCGGACGGCCGAGCTCGGCGGCCATGTCGAGGGCTGCCGATCCTGCGGGGCGATCCGCGTGGCCTACAATTCCTGTCGCAACCGGCATTGCCCAAAATGCCAGGGACAGGCCTGCCGCGACTGGCTCGCCGCACGCGAGGCCGAACTCCTGCCGGTTCCCTACTTCCACGTCGTGTTCACGTTGCCGGCCGAGGTCGCCGCGATCGCCTTCCAGAACAAGGCGGCGGTTTACGCCATCCTGTTCAGGACTGCGGCCGAGACGCTGCGCACGATCGCCGCCGATTCCAAACATCTCGGCGCCGAGATCGGCCTCATCGCGGTGCTGCACAGCTGGGGGCAGAACCTGCACTACCATCCGCACATCCATTGCATCGTGCTGGGCGGTGGCGTCTCGCCCGATGGCTCGCGCTGGGTCTCCTGTCGGCCAGGGTTCTTCCTTCCGGTGCGCGTCCTGTCGCGCCTGTTTCGCCGCCGCTTCCTGGAGGACCTACGAGCCGCCTTCGACGCGCACAGCCTCAAGCTCTTCGGCGACATTGCCGGCCTGACCGAGCCAGCCGCCTTCACCCGCCTGTTGGCCAGGGCGCGCCGCCTCGACTGGGTAGTCTACGCCAAACCGCCGTTCGGCGGTCCAGGGCAGGTGCTGGCCTACCTAGGTCGCTACACCCATCGCGTCGCCATCGCCAATTCCCGGCTGATCAGCATGGAGAACGATCGTGTCGGATTCCGCTGGAAGGATTATCGTCATGGCGGAAGGACAAAGGTGATGACGCTCGACGCGCACGAGTTCATCCGCCGCTTCCTGCTTCACACGCTGCCGGACGGCTTCCATCGCATCCGCCACTACGGCTTCCTCGCCAACGGCCATCGCGCCGCCAGGCTCGACCAGTGCCGCAGGCTGCTGACCAAACCACAACTGGATGATCGCGAACCGGATGCCGAAAGCGCCGCTGCCGCTCCTCTTGCCGTCTGGCGATGCGGACAGGCACCGCCCGGCCCGTTCTGGTGCGACACCTCATGATCGCGGCCGGCGCCTCCTCATCGCCATCCTCAGCATCCGTCACCATGGGCGCCGGAACGCCAACGCTTGGCCCATCGCACAAGGGCGCAAGCAGCCAGCCCGGCGATAGAAGGCACCACAGCCTGTCCGACGGCACCCGCCATCAAGATGCCGCCCCCTGTCGCAGCGTCCTTTGCCGTCATTGCATCCCGACGGCCCTTGATCATTCTGGCGAAGACTATCCCGGCCACAGCTCCGGGCTACAATCCCCATAGCGCCAGTCCTGCCCGCGGCTCCGTTCAATCCGGCTTGCAATGAGGTCCGACGTCGTGCCAAGCGGCTCCGTCGAGCCAACGGACCTCACAGAAGCCTCCAGATTCAATTGATCGATCGTTGATTCGGTGGAGGATTCGCGATGCTGGGCCGGAAAGAACGAGATCAACTCGAACTGTTCACTGTTCATGACCGGCTCGCTGCGACAGCTCATCCCGATGATCATATTCTGGCCAAGGTCGATCGTGTGTGCGCATTTCGCTGATTGTGAGCAGCCATTTCACGCGATGGTGAGCGCTCATTTCATTTGATCGTGAGCAGGGATTTCACGCGATCATGAGCGGCCGCTTCGAACCGACCTGTTGATTGATTCAG
>NZ_JAVIJF010000047.1:0-9182 GCF_033977145.1 Mesorhizobium montanum
CGGCGTACGGGCCGACATGCCGTCGGCGAACTGGTTGCTGGCCTCCAGCGGATCGTAGCGCGGCTGATCCTCCATGTCCTGCCGGCAGCCGGCAACGATCAGCGCGCCGAGCACGAATGTGAGGCGAAGGCCGCTCACGCCTCGACCTCCTCGACGGTCTCGGCGCCGAGCCGCGTCAGCTGACCGCACCGGCGTGCCGCCCGCCGGCGACACCTACACGCGCGGCACGCCGAACATGTGGCCCGTCGCCGCCGCCGATCCAAAGCTCGGCTATGTCTACCTGCCGCTCGGCAATGCCGCGGTCGACTATTACGGCGTCGACCGCAAGGACTTCGAGAATCAATTCAACTCGTCGATCGTCGCCATCGATGTCACCACCGGCAAGCCTGTCTGGCACTTCCAGACTATGCAACACGACCTTTGGGACTATGACCTCGGCTCGCAGCCGACGCTGGTCGATTTTCCGACCGTGACCGGCAAGACCGCAGCCATCATCGTGCCGAGCAAGCAGGGCCGGATCTATGTGCTCGACCGCAAGACCGGCAAGCCGCTCTTCCCGGTCGAGGAGCGCAAGGTCCCCTCGGGCGGCGTCGAGCCCGACAAACTCTCCAAGACCCCGCCCTATTCCGGCTACGCGCATCTCGACCAGCCGGTGCTCACCGAGAAGGACATGTGGGGCATGAGCCGCTGGATCAGCTTTACTGCCGCATCCAGTTCCATCGCGCCTCCTATCAGGGCGAGTACACGCCACCCACCGTCGACCGGCCGTTCATCGAATATCCCGGCTATAATGGGGGGTCGGACTGGGGCAGCATCGCTGTCGATACCGGCAGCGGCATGCTGATCGCCAACTACAACGACATGCCGAATTATGACCAGCTCATTCCGCGCGAGAATGCAGACGGGATGGGCTTCAAGCCGATCGACCAGGGCGGCAGCTCGAAGAAGGCGAAGGACATTGGCGACCCGCAGGCCGGATCGCCATACGCCATTGCCGTCAATGCCGGCTGGCGCCTGCCCACGGGACTGCTCTGTTCGAAGCCGCCCTATGATCACATCCGCGCGATCGATCTCAAGACCGGCAGGACGCTGTGGGATGAGCCGTTCGGCAGCGCAAACAACAACGGTCCGTTCGGTATTTCTTCAATGCTGCCGCTTACCATCGGCACGCCAAACAATGGCGGTCCGCTGGTTACGGCCGGCGGCCTGATCTTCATCGCCGCGACCACCGACAACAAGCTGCGCGCGATCGACATCAAGACAGCCAAGGAAGTGAGGCACGCCGATCTTCCCGCCGGCGGCCAGACGCCAATGACCTATGCGGTCGAAGGCAGGCAGTACATCGTCATCGCGCCCGGCGGCCATCATTTCATGGAAACCAAGGTCGGCGACGAAGTCATCGCCTATGCTTTGCCTTCAGCATGAGCGCGCTGAAGCTGCCGGCTATAAGAAACGCGGGAGCCGCTAGCTCGTCCGGCCGCCATGCGGTCCATTCCCTGCTCGGTTTCTGTTGCGTGCTCGTGCGCTTCGGCGCCTGGCGAGGAAATACATCCAGCCCAAAAGCACGATCAGGGGAACGGAGGCGACAACCAGCATCCATATGCCGATGTGAAACATGAACGTCTCTTTATCGCGGAACCCGTCTTGCGGTCAGGCATCGATGAAGTCGCGCTTCGACATCCAAACCAGCGTCGGAAAAAACAGTTCCAAGTCGGTATGAGTTTCGCCGTCGCTCTCGCGCTAGGAGTTACTGGGCGATCAGCAAAAATCGTCCTGAGGGGAACACGGCCGGCTTGGTTAGCAACCTCCATCGCTACCAAGCGTTCGGTCTGATCATATCTTCGATAAGTGCCATATCGTGCCGACAATTTGAGAAAGGCGACGGTCGTGCCCCGAGAAAAAGTCTCCATCCTCATCGTGGGCGCCGGTCCGACGGGACTGACAGCCGCATTGGAGCTTGCGCGACGTGGCGCCCGCCCCCGCATCATAGACAAGAAGGATGGACCCACGCCGCTCAGCAAGGCTGTGGGAATCAGCGCGCACAGCCTCGATGTGCTGGAAGCGTCCGGGGTGAGCGGGAAACTGCTGGCTGAAGGGCTCAAGGTCCGCCACGCGCATTTCCACACGGAAACGCGGGAGCTGCTCATAATCGACTTCTCGCTGCTGCCGCACCGCTATAATTTCCTCTTGTCGTTGCCGCAGCGCGACACCGAAAGAATCATGGCCGATACGCTGGCGACATATGGCGTCGACGTCGAATGGCGCACGGAGCTGGTCGGCCTCACCCAGCAAGCCGAGAGGGTGGAAGTTCGGACCAGCCGAAGCGGTGAAGAGCAAAGACAACGCTTCGACCTCGTCTTTGGCGCCGACGGGGCGAACAGCGCGGTCCGCAAATTATCAGGCATCGAATTCGAGGGCTATACCCACAGGCGGCAATGGAGCATCACCGATGCGGAGATCGCTTCCTGGCCTTACGAGCCGGGAGCCGCACAGGGCTTCCTCAATCGTGGCGGCGACGTCGGCTTCATCATACCGATCGGCGACAACCGCTTTCGCTCTGTCTCCAACACACCCGATGCGTTGGCGCATGTGCCGGGCAGTTACCGCGTGTCGCAGGTGCTGAGGACCGATCATTTCCATATCCCTGCCAAGCAGGCGAGACGCTACCAGAACGCCCGCGTCTTCCTCGGCGGCGACGCCGCGCATGTTCACTCGCCGCTTGGCGCGCGGGGCATGAATCTCGGCATCGAAGATGCCGCCTGCTTCGCCCGGCGTTTCGGCGGGGGCACGCTGGCTGGATATACGGATGAACGCCGGCCGGTGGGGCATCGTTGGATCGAGCTCAGCGAACGCATTCTGTCGGCGGTGCAGTCGACCAACGGTTTCGTCCAGACGTTCAGAAACCTGGCGATGATAACCATCGGCAGCTTCCCCACCTTGCAAAAGCCCCTTCTCGAGCGCGTTGCCGGTCTGAGGGAGTAGCAGGACTATCAGACAAGAAGCTGCTCGATCCTGATCGCTCCGGAATAGCGGGCGGAGACGAATGCTCCTCGCCTGTGGCTTGCCTCTTTGAAAGGAACCGCGTGCGCTTACGGGCGTTGTCGGCGATGCAGATTGATGAGCACATCCGCATAGCGCAACGGCATGTTCGAGATGGCGAGCGCCAAATCGCCCGTCAGCACGACCGGATAGACCGACTCAGATGCAAAAGCCTGCCGACGGCGGATGCATTGAAGTTTCTAGGCCTGTTGGAAGAAATTCATGCCTTGCAGCAGCAATACCTGTCGCGATTGCTGTCGAAATCGACCGGTTCAATGGCGGGCGCAGAGCTTTCGGCCGCGAAGGCGCAGGTGGCACAGCGCGGGAACGAGTTGATTTTGATTCCTGATCCCGTTGTGCGGCTTGCGCTGGAACTTGAGAAAGAGCTTAACGAAATCAAACTGGCCTGGTCGACCGCCAAGCCTCCCAAAAGCAGGCTTCACTAGCTGCCTACCAATCGCGCCAGATCACCGCTTTTCCAACAGATCTAGGTAAGGCCCGGAAGCGGCTCGTGTGCCTGCTCGCCGGTCGGATGGAATAGCCGGGCGCTCATCCAACAGGGGAATGCTATGGAGTCTAGGAACAATCCTGATTCTTGCGCTGTTGGGTGGCCTTAGCGGACTGCGGTTCTACGGCACCGGATACTATAGTGGCGGCCGCCTTGGCTTGGCGTTTTGCTTATCGTGACTATTTTCGCACTTCTTTGGCATGGTGTATCGTTCAACATGTCTATGTGATAAAACATATTAACTTTAGCAATTAACTCTTAGTGCTTTATCCACTGAGACGCATCCACAGTTTCATGATTTTTTATGCTGCGCCTTTCCCTTTTGATTCGTCGAAGCCATCTTATCGAGTTCTTTTTCGCTCATGGACTTTTCCATGCTCTTGGATGCGCCTTTGAGCTCGCTTTTCTTTTTCTCTCCGCGCTTCGCCGCCAGGGCTGCGCCGGCGGCCATCTGCTGGGCCTTGGATTTGGCAGGCATCTGCTTGCTCCTTTCGGACTGTCTCTTCGAGAACTCCAGACAAGTTGATAACGCCAGTCCTGGAGTGGTAGTTCCCATGCACTCGGTGAGCATCTTGTCATCGGCGCAGTCGACTAATGCATCCGTCCAGGCGTTCAGGAACCTGGCCATGCTGACGATCGGCAGCTTTCCCGCGCTGCAACGGCCCATGCTTGATCGCGTGGCTAGTCGGAAGGAGTAAATCCGGCCTCCTTCTCAACAAGGCGAGAAGTGATTAATACGAGTTTCAGCCACCGGTTTTCGCGTTCTCCCAGGCAATAAGCAGAACGCTCAGGAAGACGAAAGCAAAGCCAATCAGGTGGATAGGGCGAAACGGCTCATCGAGCAGCAGATACGATAGTATCAGCGCCGATGCCGGCATTACCCCCATGAAACCGGCCGCGACCGCGCCTTCCGCCCTGCTGACGCCCGAATACCAGAACCAGCTTCCGAGGGCGAGCGTGCCTGCTCCGTACCACACCAGCGCAAGCCAGTCCGCCGCGGTGACATGCCTCAGCTGGAAATCCTGCCATTGCCAGATGGCGAAGGGAATGAAGACCGGCACGGCGATCGCCGCGGCAAGAAAGGCGACAAGCACCGGATCAATGGTCTCGGACGCCTTTTTGCCCACGAGAGTGTAAATCGTCTCGCAGCAGACGGCGCCGAAGACCAGGGTGGATCCAAGGAGAAGACTATTTCCAGCGGTATCGCCCTCGCCGATTTGGCCCAATTGCAGGATCAGCACGCCGCCGACCGCTAGCGTCACTGCGGCGATCTTGCGCCAGGTCGGCTTGTCTTTGAGAAGTGCTATCGATGCAGTCGATGTTACCGCAGGCGTGGTGCTCATGACCGTCGCGCCAACAGTCCCGGGCACCATCCCCATGCCATACAGCATCAGGACCGAAAAGCCGAACATGCCGAACAGCGCTATCGCCGTCACAAGTAACCAATCGCGCCGAGAGAGCTTGCCGATGTCGTGCCAGTCGCGCGCGATGAACGGAAACAGAACCAACGCGCCAATCGCCACGCGGAGCGTCGAAGCCACGAAGACCGGCATAGCGGAGGCAACTATCTTGCTTATCGGTGTCGCTGAACCGAAAAGAGCCATCCCGGTCGCCAGCTTGGCATTCGTCGTCCAGTTGTTGGCCTTGGCCTTGCCGCCATCCTGCATGGTGAGTGTACGCGCCAGTCGATCCTGATCAGCCGGCGGCAGATGGGCTTGTCCGCCGCGGACCGACCTCAATGGGAGACGCCGCCCAGCTGATTGAGCATCCGCGCTAACCTTTCATCCTGCGGATTGTTCCAACTCGCGTGCGGAGACTTGTTGGGACGCGGGCGGGCTGGGCCGGCATTTGTAACCTAGTTGCCTGCCCGCGCCTCCTCGCAGTCTCCCTCTGTGTTCTTCCTCTTTGAACAAGTTACGTGGGACCTGCTGTCACCGATCACGTCCAAATCAAGACCTTCAATCATCCGATCGTCGGATGGGGCTCGCTCAGAGATCTGCAAGGCGTGGGGCCAGAGGCTGAACACGTTGCTGAAGCAGAACAAGGTGGAGGGATACATGCGTCTCCTGCTCAGGAAATCGATCTGAAGGAGCATGCCGACGACCGGGCCGAGCGATGGTTACGTCCTGCTCCATCGCGAGTGGCAACAGCGCGGGTTATTGTCCAGTGCTCAACCCTCTCGTGCCACTTCGGCACCTCGTAAGGCGCACGGGTGAGCGGCAGGGTCGGTGCCGGCGCGGATGCAGCTGAACTGCTCTGAAACTGACCGCTCTAGGTCCAGGCCGAAAGGACCGTCTCCATTTCGACGGTCTCTACCTGTTGCGCAAAGCGTTGCTGGTAGACGGTCATCAGCGCATCATGCGTCGCGTCCGAGGAGCTGCAAAGCGCATCGGTGACCAGCACGACGCGGTAGCCGATGTCGATCGCTCCGAGGACGGTTGCAAGCACGCATACATCGGTCTCGCCGCCGGTGACCACCAGCGTATCGATTTGGCGGCCGGCAAGCAGTGCTTGCAGCCTGCCTCCAGGCCAAGGCGAGTAAATGCGTTTGTCGACCACCTGCGCCGGCGGACAAAATGAGTGCAAAGGCGGCAGCAATTCAATCATCCCCGGGCCTACATTCTCGATCGTCATCGATGACCAGCGCTCGTAATACCGGCTCCAGCTACCGGCACCCATACCGGCCCTTTCTGCCGGCACGAAGCGGGTAAAGACGGTTTGCTCTGCTTTCCATTCCACAAGGCTGACGATCCTTGGAAGAACTCGGGTGATCCACGGAGTCGCCCATTCCGAAGGCTCGGCGAATAATCGCTGCATATCGACACAGACATGGACGCAACTTTTGTCGAGAGGACCATAGCGCAAGCCGGAGGACGACATCAGAATTCCTGTCGGAAGTTGGTTTTAGGCGCGGTGAAGAAGTGCCGAAGGTAGTCAAGCGTTAGGTGGTGCGTCAGTTTGAAAATGGCCGACCTATCTGACCTTCACGCCGGCCTTGCGGACTACGAGAGCTTCGGCGCGTGGGCTTCCCGAATGGACGCGCCTAAAATGCGAGCGGGCGCCCGGCCTATCGGGGTTTGGAGGGACTTGCGGGGGGACAGGCCGGGCCCTTGCCCCACTGCGGGGTAGAAAGCCATTATGCTCCGCCTATGCGGCGAGTGACATTAACATTTTCTTAGGCTTAGCTATGGCCGTTCATCCGATGGAAAGGGACAGAGCCGGCGCGACCCTAAGCGCCTTTGTGCCCGAGCGACCTAGGGCATTCAGTCCCAATTGAGCAAGTTCTAATGTGCCATAGATTAATCAGCGCGGGAACCGGTTGTTGCCGCCGAACCCGCATTGGCCGGTGCGGCGCATCCCCAAAATCACCACTGCACCGGCCAGCCCCCTGCCGGTAGGTAGAGGCTACTTTTTCAGCAGCAAGAGCGCTTCGCGCACCAGTGACGCCAGATTGGCCGTCCCGAGCAAGTCGATAAGCTCATGGGCTTGGATAGCCGTTATGCCGGTTCTGCCGACAAGCCAGTGGACGTAGCTTTCCCTAGCGGCTTTTGCGCGGGCGCGCGCTTCTTCGTTCTCGGCCATGCGAGCACATCCCCAAAGGGCGCGAACGCGACTGGCGTGACTTGGTTCCACCAACAGGCGTTATTTTTCACTGCCGACCTGTCGAGGACCGTATTCCTCTGGCCGACTGGTAAATCGCTGCATAGTCCGGTCGCCGATGTGGGGATAACGGCTCTTTCCCACAACTTGTGCGTGGACTGCGACAAATCGACTCGGATTCCGTGTGGACTTTTGATAGTTGTGATGGGTGCTAACCGAAACTGATTCGGGAAGCAAAAAGGCGGGTCGCACCACCAATGCGTCACCCGCCTTCATGACTAGCCTGAAGTCGATGCTATCTGAGTCAGGCGAGGTCGAAAGAAGCTGTCTAAGCTTCCACTTGACTCGGAGTTTATACAGCGAGTCTGACGATCTTTCAACTCGGATAGTGCGCGCCACGTAAGGAAAAGCGCACATGACAGTGGACAATATTGTCCCATTTCCTCGCCGCCGTCGTTCTCCGGACGTTACCCCGGAAATGGCGGCAAAGATCAAATGCCTGCTCGATATCGGAATGGCGCAGCACAACATCGCTGCCCATTTCAGGATCAAAGTTCCCCGGCGTCTCGCCATCTTCGCAGCTTGATCTGTTCTGATTCCAGTCGGCCCCGGCTCACAAAGCCGGGGCTTTTTTCCTGTAGGTGGCGGGACGCTTCGGAGCTTCGGCCCTTGCGTCGATAAGGCTGACAATCCATTCGACATCGCGAAGTGTTTCCGAGACGCCAGCGGCCATGGCCGGCCACATGCGAAGCGTCTTGTGAACGCGGCAAAAATTGTGGTGGTAAAAATAGAGTGACAGCATGTGCAGATGGTTGTCGATCTTCTTCGAAAACGCATTGGTAAGGCGCGTGAAGCGACGATTGCCCATGCGGATATTGAGGTTCATCGCTCGACATATGACGTGCTGACATGCGCGATATCGGGATCGCCTTCAATGCGATTCTTCTTGATGCCGGTGCAATCGGCCGGGCTGTAGCGGCCCTTGGCGCTGTCAGGCGAAGCACCCTGTGCACTACCAAGCGTTAAGCCGACTTGCGTCTGCGTCCGGCGGGGGACTTGCCGCTAATGCCCTCCTTGGCAAGGCTTTTGCGTAGAACGTCGGCCAGATCGACGACGTTCTCGCGCGGTCTCGGCGCGGCCGTGGGCGGCTTCTTGCCCTTGCGCTTGGCATCGATCATGGCAATCAGCGCGTTCTCGTATGTATTCTCAAATTTCGACGGATCGAATTTCGTCGCCTTCTTGCCGATTAGCAGTCCGGCAATTTCGAGCAGCTCCGGATCGTAGTCCTGCCTCTGCAAGCCTTCGAATACCGACGCCTCCGAAACCATCTCATTGCGATCTCGCAATTCGGTGGAAAGCATGCCTTTGCCGAAGGGCTGGATGAGAACTTCTCGCCCACGCTGGTAGAGGACGACACAGGACCGCGCCCCCACTCGTTTATTCTTCATGGCCTCTCGAATAACGTTGAACGCCTCGACTGAAGCCTCGTCAGCAGGGATTAGGTAATAGGGCTTTTCGAGGTAGCGTGTGTCGATCTCGGCGAGCGGCACAAATTCGCCGATTTCGAGCGTGTGTTCAGAGGTCAGTTTCAGCGCCTTGATCTCGTTAGGCTCGATCTGGATGAAATCGTTCTTATCGGTCTCGAAGCCCTTGACTTGATCCTCGGCGTCCACTGGCTCACCAGTCCCCTCATCGACGTATGCGCTCTTCACCGGCAGGCCGTCCTTCCGGTTCAATATTCTGAAATGGATCTTCGAGGATTCACTAGTACCTCTGCACAGGGATTATGACTCTTTGGCGGTGGGCCTTGGATAGGCTTTGGCCAATTTGAGGCGCGCCTGTTCGGTCGAGAACATCCAATTGATGCGCGCGCCGCTGGCGTTTCGCTGGTGCTCCCAGGCGGCGACCTCGACGATGAGGCGCTGGTGGCTTTCGATGCGGCGGTCGAGGCATTGGCTGCGCAGGACGCCGATTTCGATCTCGACCATGTTGAGCCAGCTGGCGTGCTTGGGGGTGTAGTGGAACTCCAGCCTTT
>NZ_JAVIJF010000048.1:0-6246 GCF_033977145.1 Mesorhizobium montanum
CCTGGCGCCAGCGGCTGGCGCTCAGATGCCCCGCCGCCAGCATGCGGCTCGCCGGCCGCGCCGAGGACGAAGCCGGCTTGCGCGATGCCTGGCAGCTTTGCCCGGCCGGCGCCGATCCCGGGCCCGCCGGCGCCATTTTTGGCGCCTGGCGCCAGCTGGCGCTGCAGCCGCCGGCGGTCAGCGCCGATCGGCTGGCAAAAGGGGCCGAGGTGCTCGGGCTTGCCTGGGACGACGAGACTCTCGCCGACCTCTGCACGCACATCGGATATCTCGCGGCGGCGCCGCGGCCGGCGCCATTTGTCGCCGCCGCGATCACCGCGCACGTCGCATGCGCCCCGATGCCGAGCTGGCTGGTGGCTCGCCGATTTGGTGCTGGCGCAGGGCCTGCGCTGGCCGCGGCCGCGGCCGCTCCTGATGGCGCAGGCTTTTGGCCCGGCCTTCCGCTCAGAAGCCGACAAGCGTATTCGACCCGGCGAAAGAGGTTTTGACCGAGCGGTCTGCCTTGCGCTGGTGCAAGCGGCGGCCGAGGCCTGCCGGCTGGCCACCGAACTGTCACGCCGCGCCGAAAAACTCCTGGCGGTGGCGCCAAAGCTGCGCGCGAAAGGCGCCGGCGACGTGATTTTTTTGTTGCTCAATGAAGATGCCGTCCCTGGCACGCTGACGACGAAAAACCTGTCGCGTTTTGCGGCGCGGCGGCTGTTCGAACGGCTGCAGCAGCTCGAGGCCGTGCGCGAGCTGTCGGGCCGCACCAGCTTCCGGCTATTTGGGCTGTAGCGATGAGCCAAGCCTCCGTTCGCCGCAAGCCAAACGAGCAGCCAGCGCTGCTGGACAACGAGCTCGACCACTTGCCGCCAGAACTGCGCTGGCGCGAGTGGATGGGCCGCGTCGAAGCGGTGATCTTTGCGGCAAGCGAGCCTGTGCCGCGCGAGGTGCTGGCGCGGGTGGTGGGAAAAAACTGCAATCTCGACCTGGTCATCGACGACATCCGCGCCGAGCTCGGTGGCCGCCCCTACGAACTGGTCGCGGTCGCCGGCGGCTGGCAGCATCGGACCAAAAAGGTCTTTGGCGACGCCATCCACGCCGCCTTCGGCACGCCGGCGGGTGAGGGGGCAAAAGAACTGACGCAGTCGGAAGCGCTCGTGCTGATGTGCATCGCCTATTTCCAGCCGATCACTCGCGGCGAGCTGTCTTCCTTCTTCGGCAAGGAGGTGTCGCGCGATCTGATCGGCGTGCTGCGCGCGCAGGACCTGATCGCCTCGGGGCCGCGCAGCCCACAGCCGGGCGCGCCCTACACCTATGTGACGACGAAAAATTTCCTGTCGCAGTTCGGGCTCGACACGCTGCGTCAGCTGCCGGATTTCGAGGCGCTCGAGGACGCCGGGCTGCTGTCGAAGGAGAAGTTGCTGGCTGGCGATTTTCCGGCTGGGCTGGCAGACGAGCCGAGCACGAACATAGTTGCCGACGATCCGTAGGGAATGCCTCCAGCTGGGACGAAGGGGGTAGCACCCTGCGGAGCAGAACAAGTCACACCCGGTCGGCTGCCGCACGTTTGAATGCCTGTGCAGGGAGTGAACGCCGTGCTAGTGCGGTCTTGGGACGACAGGGGACTTTACATGGACAAGCAGACAAAGGGTGCATGGGTCATCCATCACGGCAGGAAGATTTCGGGCGACCAGCGCGGCGCTTCCGAATACAGCGCGATAGACCTTGCCGCTAAGGCGGCTTCGCTGCTCGTCAGGCTTGCGGAGAGCAAGCAAGCGGACCTGAGCAAGAGCCAAGTGGTAGCTGCTGCAAGGATCGGCGGCCTCAATCCTAAGACAGAGCTCCAGGCATGTCTCACCCAGCTTCAGGATCGGCGGGTCATCGACGTAGCCGCCGACGGTTCTGTTTCGGTCATTGGCGTGACCGGTCGCACTGCGCTTAGTCACGCCTCGGACCTTTTCGACGAGAATGAACCCCAGCCCTTCGAGCTGGCCTCGATAGGCCTGGCGGAGCTGGCGTCGTCCGCGCCCGTCGGCGTGAAGGCCGCGACCGAGTACATCAGCGACACATATAAGCTCACCAAGTATGACACCTCCGATTTCCTCGGCCAGGCTTACGGCATTGGGTTCGTTGACGCTGAGGGAGAAGGCGATGACCGACTTCTGTTCAACGGCAACCTTTTCCGCCGGAACACAGCCGAAAAAACCAAAAAGGTCCTTGACTCGCTGACCCCGGCCGAACAGGCGAGCCTCCAGCAGTTCGAGCAGCTGCTCAAGGTGAAGGGGGCGATTGTTGCCACCCACGCGAAGAAGATGCTTGGCGCTCCGCTGCTCTCTAAGCTGCAGGCCGCTGCTGTCTTCGACATCAATGTCGTTTCCAATGAGGCTGGCGAACACGCGTTCATGACGTCGCCGGGCGCGTTCCACAAATTCACCAGTCCGTTGATCGACGACGCGTTTGATCATGCTAAGGCGCTGGTTTCCGCTCTCAGCTACGGCATGTCGCAGAGCACGCCAGTGCGCGGCCGGATTTGGGGCGTTGAATTGATCCTTGCCAAGCTCCTCCGAGGAGAGGCGGTCGGCCCTGCCCCTGCCATCGGGAGCGACTATAGGGCGCTGGAATTCGAGCGCGTTGTCAAGTTAACGCATACCGGAAACGGCTATTTCACGATGCGCCTGCTTAAGATGGAGGTCGGTCAGATTGCTTTGCAGGTCCTGAAGGGTGGTGATGCCGCCGCAGCGGCGCTGGAAGTGCTTCCGAGCGCTGGCATGAGCGGCTACACTCCTCCCGAAGCCGCTCGGACGGATTTCCGGACAAAGAAACAGGGTCCTCAAAGCAAGTCGCAGATGCGGACGCTGTTGAGCGCCGTACGCGGTGGAGGCAGCCTATGATGGCCAAGGCAAGCGGTGCAAAGGGTCTGAAGACCGAAGAGCTGGTCAGGGCCTATTTCCTCCGTGCAGGGTTCTTCGTCATGCGCGGAATCAAACTGCGGCATGATGGCGTTGAGCTGACAGACATCGATATGTGGGTATACGAGCGATCAGCAACGCTGGCCCGACGGCGCACCATTATCGACATCAAGGACAAAAGGACTCCGCAAGCAGCGGAACGGCTTTTCTTCGTCAGGGGCGTGGCAAGCGTCGTCTCAGTCGAAGGCGCGGGCGTGGCCACGACCGACAACCGCCCGATGCTCCGGGAACTGGCTCGGAAGCACGGAGTCCTGTGGATCGACGGGGCAGACCTCCAGCGCCTCAAGGACAGCGACGCCCTTTCGGGACTGAACCGCCTGACAGAAGAAGAGTTCAATGGCGAGATCGCTGGCATCGATAACGCCAGAAACGGTCGCGTCTTCAGGGATAAGATTGACGAGATCAAATCCGCTGTCGCCGACAGGTTCGGGCCCTCATGCGCCAATACCGCGCTCGACGGCTTTCAACTGTTCGCCCGCGAGGCCGTGAACGCACATCCCGCTTCCGCCGCCGCTCGGGGAGCTGGCCGCCTCACCTATCTCGCCGCCGCCATCGCTGCCGCCGCCTTCGATTTTTCATCTGCGGACACCGCCCTCAGACCCTCGGCCGAACGAGTTCGACACATGACAGACGCCATCCGTTTTGGGGCGAACACCGAGGGTGCGCTCTCCAACCTGAGGTGGACCGAGGCTGCGATCAGGGAGTACTTGCCGAACGGCGCAGGGCTGGCTCAGGTAGTCCGTGAGAAATTCATGAAGGAGCTGAATGCCGTTCCTGCCGAAGGACTGGCGGAAATCGTCATCAGGCTGAGCAATACGGAGAAGCTGTTCAGCATCGCCAAGTCCCTCGAGAAGGCCGCATACGCGTTCCATCTGGTTTCCTTCGATCACCTCGATGCGGACACAAAGGGGTTTCTTGGCGCGTTACTCGACTTTGCCGACATAAGCCGATCTAAATTCGCCGAAGGTTGGACAGGTCGTCCCCAAGCTGACACCGGCGTTTCCGGCAGGTCCTTGGAAGTTAGGAACGACGACCCAATGGTGCCGGATAAGGGCGAGGAAGGCTCTGACAAGAGGAAAGTCGCTCCGGCTCAGGGAAAGAATCAGCGCCGTCTTCTGTGACGACCTGTCGCCTCGATAGTGCGGCCGCTGACCGCCAAATGTGTATTCAGTACTCTTCGGCTGAGATCCATTCCGGCTTTACGAGTTGTAGCTAGGGCTGGCGCTAGACTCTAGGCAGTGTTTACATTCAAAGGCACCATCTAAGTGCTGCGACGAGATTTAGGAAGCCCGCGTAGTTTCTGCCGAGCTTGTCGTATCGAGTTGCTATACGCCTGAAGTGTTTGATCTTGTTGAAGAACCGTTCGATCAGGTTGCGCTCCTTGTATAGCGCGGCATCAAAGGTTCGCCATGTGGCGGTGGTCTTGCGACGCGGCACGACCGGCTTGGCATCAGCCGCGGCTATGGCGTCCATGGCGCGTTGCCCGTCATAGCCTTTGTCGGCCAGGACATGGCCCGTCTTCAACCCTTCGAGCAGCCCCGCGATCTGGGTGATGTCATTGCGCTCGCCGCCGGTCAGGATGAAGCGGATCGGGTTGCCCAAAGCATCGGTTGCAGCGTGAACTTTGGTGCTCAGCCCTCCTTTGGAGCGTCCCAGCGCGTGAGCTTCAAACCGACTTTCGGATCGATCGCTTTTTTTGGGGCACCGGCACTGTGCTGGTGTGCACGCACGATGGTGCTGTCGACGAGGACGTATTCAAAGTCGGCATCATCGTTCAAAGCCCTGAAAAGCCTTTCCCAAACGCCGCTTCGACACCACCGGTTGAAGCGTTGGTAGACGGTATGCCAGCGGCCAAATTCCTTGGGCAAGACCCGCCAGTGCGCTCCCGAGCGGGCCAGCCACAGGATCGCTTCCACAAACAGCCGATTGTCGCGCCCAGTCCGTCCGGGGTCCGTCGCCTTGCCAGGCAAATGCGGCGCTATCCGTTCCCAAACCGCGTCATTCAGTTCCTGTCGGTCCATCCATGCTGACCTCCATCCAGCCAGCAGCTTGAATCAGACTTTCTCGATAGCGCATCGTCCAGCTCTTCTTGCGCGGATAACTACGGCCATGCTTTGAGCATGAACGCGCTCGCCTGCTGGCGGTGGACGCGCAGCGTCTCAACTGCCGCAGCTCGGGCTCGGACGAGATCCCGTATGGATTCGTGCCCTTCATCGGGAACCCACACCGCGGTCAGTTCACCGGCGCGCAATAGCCGGGCAAGGGAAATGGCGTCTCGGCGGTTCGCCTTCACCCGATCGCCAGGCTTCCTCGGTATCAATGATGGCGCAACCACGATGCACTCGTGCCCGAGCGACCGGATCAGGCGATAAAGGCCATACCCGGTCGGCCCAGCCTCATAGCAGAAATGCACGTGATCAAAGCGGCTGGCGATCCGGCCTATGACCCGCCGCATGCTGGTGGCCGACGCGTCGACCTCACCGAAGAAGCGAACCTCTCTCTCGCGGCCCGCCTCCGCAGTCGCAATAGCGTTCTTCAGCTTCGCAACATCGATTCCGACAAATGCTTCTCTATAATCCGCCACGGCTCGTCCTCCTGTGGTGAGGATCGGCTCGGCCCGCCCGAGCAACCCTCGGACGCGCAGTGTAGGACGAGCCACCTCACCGGCAGAGGCGGACATACATGGTGTAATCGCGGGCACGAGGCTGCTCTGGATCCGACGATGATCTTGGAAGGTGGTTGCTCCCCGATATGATGAGATACGGGCTATCGACTGGACGCCGGGCCCAGCATCAATGGAGAACAGCCATGACAGAGTATATCGGTCTCGACGTATCAATTAAAGAGACGGCAATTTCGATCCGTCGTGCAGGTAAGCGGATTTGGCGCGGGAAGTGCGCCTCTGATCCCGCTACCATAGCCGAACTTATCCGCAGGCGAGCGCCAAACGTGGAACGCGTGGTGTTCGAAACAGGCCCCCTGTCGGTTTGGTTCTATCATGCGCTGCGCGCCGAAGGAGTGCCGGCTATGTGCATCGATGCCCGTCATGCCAAAGCGGCCCTCGATATGGCCGCCAACAAAACCGATGCCAATGATGCCGATGGGCTTGCGCACCTGGCGGAGGTTGGTTTCTTCTGCGAAGTCCGGGTAAAGGGTTTTGACAGCATGCTTTCTCGGACATTGGTCGCGGCTCGAACGAAACTCATGCGGACGACACTGGACGTGGCGAACCAGATCCGGGGATTGATGAAGACGTTCGGCCTTATCGTTCCGTGCGGTACGGGCGGCAAATTCG
>NZ_JAVIJF010000049.1:0-6126 GCF_033977145.1 Mesorhizobium montanum
CGAGCGCGCTGGATGGATCCGCAGGCAGCCCGGCGTCGCGCGCAGCATTGAACTGCTCCTCGACCCCGACAGCCTGCCCAGGCTACAACCCATCGAAACCGTCAAATCCCCTGTGCACAGGTACTAGTTGGCCCTCGGCTGGCTATTGCCCCATCAGCGTCAGCCCGAATAGGATGACGAGCCAAAGCCCGGCAGCCGCGACGGCCAGGCGCGGCAAAGTGCCGGTCAGGTGCATGAACAGCAGGCCTATAAGGATCGCCTTTGCGGCGGCGATCACCAGGTTGAGCGCGACGTTGAAACCCCCGAGATCGATTAAGGACGAACCAACCGTCAGCGCCAGTAGCGCGAGCAGCCCGAGATAGCCGAAGGTGAGCTTGCGAAGGTCGCTCATCGGTTGATCAGGTAAAAAACGGGGAACATGAACACCCAGATGATGTCGATGAAGTGCCAGTAGAGCCCGACGGCCGCGACCCGGCGCAGGCGGCCGGCGGGGCTGGCAGTTGGCCATAGCGCGATCATGCCGGCGATGACGACGATGCCGCCGATCAGATGCAGGGCGTGCAGCGAGGTCATCGCGAAATAGAGGCCGAAGAAGAATTCGGCATGCACCGGATCCGGCCCGGTGTAGCGGAACGGCAGGCCGAGCAGCGGCGCCAGTCCTTCGCTGATTTCCTTGCTGTATTCGATCCCCTTCACGATCAGGAAGCACGCACCCAGCGCCGAGGTCGTCATCAGTGCCCAAACGGTTGCGCGCCAACGTCTGTGACGCGCAAGCATATGCGCCAGCGCCATGGTGAAGCTGCTGGTGATCAGGACGGCCGTGTTGAAGGTGCCGAGCGGCAGCGAAAGGTGTTTCGAGGCCGCAGCGAAGGCGGGGCCGAAATCGAGATGCGCGACGAGAAAGACCAGGAAAATCGCGCCGAACAGCATCGCCTCGGAGCCGATGAACACCCACATCGCGAAACTGTCGGCGCGCCGTTCGCGCTTCGGGGTGTCGAAGGCGATGCTCTCGGTGCCGCTCATCCAGCCGCCTCCTCCCGGTGCGGGCTGAAGCGCTCATGTTCCAGTCCCTTCATGTCGTAGGCATAGGCCGGCCGCGTCACGACTGGCATCGTCTCGAAATTGTGCGGCGGCGGCGGCGAGCTCGTCTGCCATTCGAGCCCGGTGGCGTTCCAGGGATTATCGGCGGCGCGGGCGCCGCGAAACAACGACCAGCCGAGATAGAACAACGGCATCAGGTAGCCGATCGCCAGCACCACCGCGCCGGCCGAGGACAATACGTTCCAGAACTGGAACTCCGGCGGATAGGTGTGATAGCGCCGCGGCATGCCGTCGAAGCCCAGCACATATTGCGGAAAGAAGGTCAGGTTGAAGCCGACGAAGGTGACGGTCGCCGCAATTCGTCCGGCCGTTTCCGAATACATGCGGCCGGTCAATTTCGGCCACCAGAAATGCACGCCGGCCATATAGGCCGTCACCATGCCGCCGACCATGATGTAGTGGAAATGCGCGATCACAAAATAGGTGTCGTGGACATGCACATCGACCGCCAGCGCCGCAAGGAAGAGCCCGGCCAATCCACCGAAGGTGAACAGCCCCAGGAAGAACAGTGCATAGAGCATCGGTGTCTCGAAGCTGATCTCGCCCTTGCGCAGCGTCAGGCTCCAGTTGAAGACCTTGATCGCCGAGGGGATCGCGACGCAGAAGGACAGGAACGAGAACACCACGCCGGCATAGGCCGACTGCCCGCTGACGAACATGTGGTGGCCCCAGACCAGGAAGCCGAAGACGGCGATCGCCATCGACGACATCGCCACCGCCTTGTAGCCGAACAGCGGCCGCCGGCTGAAGCAGGGCAGCACCTCCGACACCACGCCCATGCCGGGCAGGATCATGATGTAGACGGCGGGGTGCGAATAGAACCAGAAGAGATGCTGGAAGAGCAGCGGATCGCCGCCGAGGTCGGGATTGAAGATGCCGATGCCGAACACGCGCTCCAGCACGATCAGGATCAGCGAGGCGGCGAGCACCGGGGTCGCCAGCACCATCACCAGGCTGGTGGCGTAGAGCGTCCAAACGAAAATCGGCAGGCGGAACCAGGTGAGCCCGGGCGCGCGCAGCGTGTGCACCGTGACGATGAAGTTGATGCCGGTCATGATGGTCGAGAAGCCGACGATGAAGACACCGGACGCCGCCGTCGAGACGAAGCCGTTGGCATAGAGCGTCGACAGCGGCGTGTAGAAGGTCCAGCCGGTATCGACGCCGCCGGCGACCACCGAAAACAGCGCAAACAGGCTGCCGAAGATGAAGACGTACCAGCTGGCGAGATTGAGCCGCGGAAATGCAAGGTCGCGTGCGCCGATCATCAACGGCAAAAGGAAATTGCCCAATGTCGCTGGGATCGAGGGCACCAGGAAGAACCAGACCATGATGATGCCGTGCAGAGAGAACAGCCTGTTGTAGACATCGTCGGAGACGAGATCGCCGGCCGGTGTCGCCAGCTCGATCCGCATCAGCACGGCCATGGCGCCGCCGAGGAAGAAGAAGGCCGTCAGCGAGACCAGATAGAGCCACGCCACCCGCTTGTGGTCGGTGGTCAGCAACCAAGCGCGCGGACCGCTGCCTTCGCCGAGATAACTGCCCGACATTGCCGTGCTGGTCATGGCATTGCTCCAGCCGCTGGTTGAGGCGAAAGCGATTTCAGATAGGCAAGCAGCATCTGCAATTCGCCCTCGTCGATCAGGCCGTCGAAGCTCGGCATGACTGGCTCGTAGCCTGCCGCGATCTCCTTTTCTGGATTGAGGATCGAATCGCGCAAATAGCGTTCGTCGGCGATCACCGTCTGCTGGTTATCGAGCGCCACCGGTCGGCCGAAGATGTCTTCCAAGGAGGGCGCCCTCACCTTGCTGCTCGCGCTATGGCAGCCGGAGCAGCCAAGCGCGCGAAACAGTTTCTCGCCGCTCGCCGCCAGCGTTTCGCCCTCGCCTTGGCTGTTCAGCCAGGCGGAATACCGCTCGGGCGGCAAAACGGTCACCCAGCCGCCCATTTCGGAATGCTGGGTGCCGCAATATTGGGCGCAGAACAGGTGATAGCGGCCGGGCTCGGTGGCGATGAACCAGATATGCGTCGTGCGGCCGGGCACCGCGTCCTGCTTGATACGGAATGCCGGCACATAGAAGGAGTGGATGACGTCCTGCGAGGCGAGCGACACCACGACCGGTTTGCCAACCGGAACATGCAGTTCATTGATCTCGCGCTGGCCGCCGGGCTGCCTGAACTCCCACATCCATTGCTTACCGAGCCCCGTGATTTCCAGCGCGTCCGCCGGCGGATGATCGCGGCGAACGAAAAGTATCGCGCCCCAGCCGAAGAAGATGAAAGCGATGATCAGGCTGGCGATGGTCCAGCTCATCTCCAGCCACAGATTGCGGGAACGCTGGCCAGTGCGGTCCGCAGGCGAACCGACGCGGTATTTCACCGCGTAGCCGACGACGAGCGCGGTAAGCGAGAAGCCGAGAATGACCGAGAAGGCGAGCAGCGTGTAGAACAGCGCATCGACATGACCGGCTTCGGACGACGCCTCCTGCGGGAAGAAGGGGACGCCGAAGCTCACCTCGCCCTCCCTCGCGTTTGCCAGAGCACGGTCGCGGCGAGGCCGAGCAGCGTGACCAGGCTTGCCACCTTCAGCGCCGCCCAGACGGCTGGGGTGTATTGACCCTTCGAACTGTCGAAACCGGCGCAGAGCAGGAAGACGTGATCGGCGATGGAGCCAAGCTTGTTGGCCGACGCTTCAACCAGCGCGAGCTGGAGATCGCGCGGCGTGAAGGTCAGCGCCGGCAATACCTGCGAGATTCGGCCAGACTGCGTCAGCGCGATGACCGCGATCGGATGGACGAACTGATCGATGCCTTTGCGCCGGTCGAAAGTGATGCCGGCCTCGTTGGCCAGCGCCGCGCCCGAACCGTCGCTGCTGGTCAGGAAACGCCAGGCGGACATGCCTGCCGAACCTGCGGCGGACGCGATCTCGGCTTGCGCCCCGGCGGCATCGGCGGATGTCTCGTCGGGGTCGATCGAGATGAACAGCGCGCGGTAATCGGCCGGGCGAAGCGATGTCTTCTTCAGGTCGGACGCAATCGCCTGCTGGGTGACGCCGCAAAGGTTCGGGCATCTGTCGTAGCCGAAGATGACCAGTGCTGGACGGCCGCCGAGCGTTTCGCCGAGTGTCAGCTTCCGGCCGCTTGCATCGACCAACTCACGGTCAAGGCTAAGTTGTGCCCCGAGTTTCGGATCGAATGTCGGTCGTTCAGCGGCAAACGCCGTGCCGGCCACCAAGACGCAAAGCGCGGCGAGCAGGCTCCTCATTGCGCCGCCCTCCGCCGTTGTTGGCAATTCTGGGCTTGTGGTGCGCGAGGAACCGCAGCCGTAAGCAAGGCGCAATCGTCGGCGCGGATGGCCGCAGCTCCCTGCGACCAATCCGGCAGGCCGTTACTGACCACTGCCCACATGGCGTCGTCGATCGGGATGCGAGCGATACCGGCATGACGGTCGACCCAGCCGAGCATTCTCAGCTGGCGATCCTCCTCGGCGCGGAAACTGACCAGGTCCTGCTTTGGCGCGGTCTGCAAATCGGGGCTTTCTCGACTGATGTCCGTGGGTAGCGGCGGCGGCCACCTTGGCGTGGTGTTAAAGGCGAGTTTCATGCCGATCGCGGCGAGCGCGATGAACAGCAGCAACCCACCGCCGAACGCGAACAGCACACGCGGCTGAACATCGCGCGTCTCGGGATGGCGATGCGCCTTAGCCATGGGCCACCTCGCGCTTCCACCAGGTGACCCGATCCGGCCGGCGAAGAAGGAAAAGGAACAGCGCAAGCCACAGCCCGCCCGATCCAATCCAGGCAGCGGCGTCATGCCATAACGCCAGCGGGCCGCCGGCGAAGAGCGGCGGGCGGATACGCCAGAACACATCGGCAAAATGGCCGGCCAGGGTAATTCCGGCGAGCCAGACAAGGCCGGCATGGCTGCGTTTCATGTCTCGGCTGAGCAGGCCGGCAAACGAAGCCACCCGCAAGGCGATCAGCAGGTAGAGCAGATATTGCCACCCATTGCCGCCGCGAATGACATACCAATGAATCTCACCGGGCAGATCGCCCCCCCAGACCACCAGCCACTGCATGAAGGTCAGATAAATCCAGGTCAGCATGAAGCCGAACTGCATGTTGGCGAGGTCTTCGCTCGGGGCGACGTCCTCGTCTCCGCCCGGCAAGACCTCGACCGCGCGTCTTGCCGCCAGCACAAGCATCGCCAGGGCGAATGCTCCGACAACTTCGGCCGACGCTTCGCAAAACGCGTAGATGGTCGAGGTGAATTCCGGCTCGAGCGACAGCATCCAGTCGATGGCAAAGACGCTGACGGCAAGCGCATGGAGGATGAGGCCGAGAGCGAATTTCTTGCCGTTGCGGGCGTTCGGGTTGGCTTCATAGCTTGTCGCATCGAGCACAATCCAAGTGAGAACGAGCCAGATTGCACCACAGCAAGCTAAGCGCAGCAGGAAGAACGGCACGTTGAGATAGGCAAGCTTCTCCCGAACCGTCTCGGACAACATCGCAGAATCGGCGCCGGCCCATGGGAAGACCAGATCGAGCCTGATCAGCACCGGCAGCAGCAAGATCAGCGCAAGCGGCAGCATCGCCGTCATGATCCGCAACGGCTGACGGACCGCATCGCCCCAGCGCCCGCCGGTCAGCCCATGCACCATCAGTATCGTCAGCGCGCCGAGCGGGAAACTGAGCAGGAAGATCGTTGCCGCGAGCCACGCGCCCACCATCGCCTTGGCATCGAGCGATGCCCCCAGCGCGCAGACCGCAAGTCCCGCGATGCCAAGCACCAGACAGCCCTGCTCGATGCGGCTCATGGCGAGGCCTCCGCCTCAAGCCGCGCGCGCAGGGTTTGCGGAAGCTCCGCTACCGGTACGTCGCGCGAATATTGCAGCGCGCGGACATAGGCCACGATCGCCCAGCGGTCCCGCGGCGGCACCCTCGCCGCGTAGGAATACATGGCGCCGTAGCCGTTGGTGATGACGTCGTAGAAGTGGCGGTCGGAGGCCTTGCGCAGCGCATCCTGATGG